>DASYVL010000111.1 GCA_035937135.1 Terriglobales bacterium | reverse complement strand
TCCGCCGCCAATTGTTTGGTGGCGCCGGTGGCGATGCTGAAGGAGGTGTCCGGCAGACTCTGCACGTGGATGGAGATGGTGGCGGGCGAGCAGGTGATAAAGGGCGCGGCCACGCTGTTGGTCCCGCTGATGGAGGCGGAGATGTTCGCCAGCCCGGAGTTCTTGGCCTTGATGCTGGCCTGGTTGGCGGTGAGCACCGGAGTGGTGGCGGGGCCGGCTACGTCGATGGTCGCCACTGTGCTGTCACTGGAGAGCCAGCTGAAGGTCCCGACGGTGGCAGTGATGTCCACGCCGCTGTTGAAGGCGGTCGCGGTGAAGATCTGGGTGGCGTTCTGCGACTTGCAGTCCACGGACGCCGGCGAGAGGGTGATGTTGTCCACGTGCAGATGGGTGGAAAGCACCACGGTGTTGCTGGTGATGCCGCCTACGGTGGCCGTCAGGTTGCTAGTGCCGGCGGCCACCGCTGGAGTGCACACCACGGGGATAGTGAGGGAATCCCAAGTGCCGGCGCATACCTGTCCGCCGTTGGCAACCGTGCCCACGGCTGTGTTGCTGGAACTGAAGGTCGGGGTAGAGGTAAAGAGCAGATTGCCGGCGGCGTCCTTCACAGTGATGACAACCTGGGAGACCCCGCCCACTTCCATGGAGAGGCTGGTGGGAAGCAAGGCGACGCTGGCGGCTTTGGCGGTGCTGGTCGGGCTGGACTTGCTGCCCCCGCACCCGGAAAGCCCCAGGCTCAGCACGAGAATCAGGAACAACCCGACGCAAGCCAACCGCCGCATGCACCCTCCCCTCCGCGACTCCGGCGGAGGCAAAAACATTTCCCGAGCGAACTGCTGGGGGAAACTTCAAGTGTAGAAGCTCGCGCCGGTTTCGGCAAGCCGCAGGCCGGGCGCACGGCCCACAAAAGCCCTGCGCTTCCTCCGGGGCAACGAGCACGCCTCCAGCAAGGACCAGTTCTAGGGGCCCGGCGGCCCCGAAGTTGACGCCCGTCGCGGCTCATTGCTATACTCAAACGGTTCTGCGAGTTGAGTCAGGCCTGCCTTTTGCAGTTGGCTGTGCTTTAGCCGTACCGCCCGAGGTTCCGGAAGTTCGGGACCGTTAGCAGGGTGTCCTCGCTGAAAAACGCGCCTGCGCTGCCCCCGACCCGTCGGAGGATATGCAGGCCGTGGCGGACGAAACGGAGCACCCTCGGAAGCTCAGGCTGGGTGCCACCGTCGCGAGCCAGACCAAAACAGAATAGAAATCTCCCCGTCCCTCAACCGGACGGAGAAGTATGGCTCGGCCTTGCGCCGAAGCCAGCCTGAAACGTGCGTTTTTCACAATCAGGCGCGGGTGTCTGTCCTTTGGGGACACACGGCGTGCCGGGAGAGCAGGAAGCGTGCCTACGTTCAACCAGCTGGTGCGTATGGGAAGGCGGCGGGAGACGTACAAGACCGCCAGCCCGGCGCTGGAAGAGTGTCCGCAGAAGCGCGGAGTGTGTACCCGCGTCTATACCCAGACGCCCAAAAAGCCGAATTCGGCGCTCCGCAAGGTAGCGCGCGTGCGCTTGACCAACGGCATTGAGGTGACGACGTACATCCCGGGCGTCGGCCATAACCTGCAGGAGCACTCCATCGTGCTGATCCGCGGGGGCCGCGTGAAGGACCTCCCGGGGGTGCGCTACCACGTGGTGCGCGGCACGCTGGATACGGTGGGCGTGAACGACCGCAGGCAGGGGCGCTCGAAGTACGGCGCCAAACGGCCCAAGGCCTAGGAACCGACCATGCCGAGAAAAGGAACAGTCCCGAAGATCGAAGTGGTGGCCGACCCGTTGTACGACTCGACGCTGGTCACCAAGTTCATCAACTCCATGATGTGGGACGGCAAGCGCTCGACCGCCCAGGGCATCTTCTATGAAGCCATGAAGAAGCTGGAGGAAAAGGGCGGCGGCGAAGGGGCGCTGAAGCTGTTCACCAAGGCGGTGGAGAACGCCAAGCCCATGCTGGAAGTGAAGACCCGGCGGGTGGGCGGCGCTAACTACCAGGTGCCGGTGGAAGTGAATCCCAACCGGCGGACGTCGTTGGCCATCCGCTGGCTGCTGAGCTACAGCCGGGGCCGGGCGGAGAAGGGCATGATCGACAAGCTGACCAACGAGTTGCTGGACGCGGCCAACAATAAGGGCGCCGCCATCAAGAAGAAGGAAGACGTGCACCGCATGGCAGAGGCCAACAAGGCCTTCGCGCATTACCGGTGGTGAGGAGTATTGGGAAATTTTGGAATTTTGTAATTGAGTAATTGAAAACCGGCCAATCGGCGTCTTTTCAAATTACTCAATCACCAAATTACGAAATTACACAATGGCCAGACAAGTCCCATTGACGCGTTGCCGGAACATCGGAATCATGGCGCACATCGATGCCGGCAAGACCACCACCACGGAGCGAATCCTCTATTACACGGGGATCACGCACCGTCTGGGAGAGGTCCATGAAGGCACGGCCACCATGGATTGGATGGAGCAGGAGCAGGAGCGCGGCATCACCATCACCAGTGCCGCCACCACCTGCTACTGGCGCGATATCCGCATCAACATCATCGATACGCCCGGCCACGTGGACTTCACCGCCGAGGTGGAGCGCTCGCTGCGCGTGCTGGACGGCGCCTGCGCCGTGTTCGACGCCGTGCACGGCGTGGAACCGCAATCCGAGACCGTATGGCGCCAGGCCGATAAGTACGGCGTGCCGCGCATCTGCTTCATCAACAAGATGGACAAGATGGGCGCCGATTTCGAGCACGCCATCGACACCATCCGCAAGCGCCTGAACGCCCGCCCCGTCGCCATCCAGCTCCCCATCGGACAGGAAGACAAATTCAAAGGCGTGGTGGACCTGTTCGCCATGAAGGCCGTTCTGTGGAACGACGAGACCCTGGGCGCCGAGTACGTGGTCGAGGACATCCCGGAAGCGCTCATGAAGAAGGCCAACGCCTTCCGTAGCCAGATGGTCGAGACCATCGTGGAGAACGACGATGAGCTGCTGCACAAGTACATGGAAGGCGAGACCATCAGCCCCGAGCAACTGAAGAAGTCGCTGCGCAAGAGCACCATCGCGCTCAAGGTGTTCCCGGTGCTGTGCGGGAGTTCGTTCAAGAACAAGGGCGTGCAGCCGCTGCTGGACGCGGTGGTGGACTTCCTCCCTTCGCCCTTGGAGATCCCTCCGATGGAGGGGGAGAACCCGGACAATCCCGAGGAGAAGCTCACGCGCAAGGCCGATGACAACGAACCCTTTTCGGCGCTGGCCTTCAAGATCATGACCGACAGCTTCGTCGGGCAGCTGACGTTCATCCGCGTGTACTCCGGACAGCTGAAGACCGGGGACAACGTGTACAGCCCCGGGCGCCGGCGCCGCGAGCGCATCGGACGTTTGCTGCAGATGCACGCTAACAAGCGGGAAGAGATCTCAGAGATCTACGCCGGCGACATCTGCGCCTGCGTCGGACTGAAGGGCGTGACCACCGGCGACACCCTGTGCGAAGAGAAGCATCCCGTGGTGCTCGAATCCATCGTGTTCCCCACGCCGGTGATCTCGGTGGCGGTGGAGCCGAAGACCAAGACCGACCAGGAAAAGATGGGCGTGGCGCTGGCCAAGCTCGCCCAGGAAGATCCCACCTTCAAGGTCCATACCGACGTGGACAGCGGACAGACCATCATCAGCGGCATGGGCGAGTTGCATCTGGAGATCATCGTCGACCGCATGATGCGCGAGTTCAGCGTGGATGCCAACGTAGGCAAGCCCCAGGTGGCCTATCGTGAGACCATCCGCAAGGTGGCCCAGGCCGAGGGCAAGTTCATCCGCCAGACCGGCGGGCGCGGCCAGTACGGCCACGTCAAGATCCGCCTGGAGCCCAACCCGGGCCTGGGCTACGAGTTCGTCAACGAGATTGTGGGCGGCAGCGTGCCCAAGGAATTCATCAAGCCGGTGGACCAGGGCATGCGCGAAGCCATGGAAGGCGGCGTGCTGGCCGGCTACGAGTTGGTGGACATCAAGGCCGTGCTCTACGACGGCAGCTATCACGACGTGGATTCGAGCGAGATGGCCTTCAAGATCGCCGGTTCGATGGCCTTCAAGGAAGCTGCGCGTAGGGCTTCGCCGGTCTTGCTGGAGCCGGTGATGTCGGTCGAGGTGGTGGTGCCCGAGGAGTACATGGGCGACATCATCGGCGACTTGAACTCGCGGCGCGGGCGCATCGAGGGCATGGAACACCGCGCCGGGTCGCAGGTGATCAAGTCGCATGTGCCGCTGGCGGAGATGTTCGGCTACGCCACCGACATGCGCTCGCGCACCCAGGGCCGCGCCACGTTCTCCATGCACTTCAAGCGTTATGAAGAGGCCCCGCGCTCGGTGGCCGAAGAGATCATCGCCCGGGTGCAGGGCAAGGCAGTGAGCCGGTAAACGGGAAGGCGCGGCTTCGGCCGTGCCTCAGGACGGGATTTCAGAAGAGGGGCTTTAGCCCCCGCGAAAGACGGAGCAGAGCACATGGCGAAAGTAAAATTCGATCGCAGCAAGCCGCACGTGAACGTAGGGACGATCGGACACATCGATCACGGCAAGACCACGTTGACGGCGGCCATCACCAAGGTGCTGCAGAAGCACAACCCGAAGATCGTGTTCCG
>DASYVL010000110.1 GCA_035937135.1 Terriglobales bacterium | reverse complement strand
TGCCGCCGGGCCGCACGCCCATCGTCACCCGGCGCGTCTCCGACGAGCGCTCCGCCGAGGTCTTCGACTTCGCCCGCAAGCAGGTGAAGGCCGGGCACCAGGTGTACGTCGTCTATCCCGTGATCGAGGAGAAGGAAGAGGATGCCGAACCCGCCGCGGCGGGCTCGGCCGCACGCGCAGGCAAGGACCGTGTGGCACAGAAGCCTGCCCTGAGCGCAGTCGAAGGGTCCTCGGCTGTGCGAGAAGCGACACTCTTCCCTGAGCCTCCGCCCCGCACCACGCTCAAGGCCGCCATCCAGATGTACGACCATCTGCGCAAGAAGGTATTGCCGGACCTGCGCATCGGGCTGCTGCACGGGCGGCTGGACGCCGAAGAAAAAGACCGGGTGATGCGCAACTTCCAGCGCGGCGAACTGGACGTGCTGGTCTCGACCACCGTCATCGAAGTCGGCGTGGACGTCCCCAATGCCACCCTGATGATCGTCGAGCACGCCGAGCGCTTCGGGCTCTCGCAGTTGCACCAGCTGCGCGGGCGCATCGGCCGCAGCGCGGCCAAGTCTTACTGCGTGCTGATGACCGGCGGCAAGACCACGCCCGAAGCCGAGCAGCGCCTGGACGCGCTGGTGCGCACCACGGACGGCTTCGAGATCGCCGAGCTCGACCTGGAACTGCGCGGCCCCGGCGAATTCTTCGGCACCCGGCAGGCGGGCATGCCCAGCTTCCGCGTCGCCAACCTGCTGCGCGACCGCGACCTGCTGGAAGTGGCCAAGCGCGAGGCCGAGGCCCTGGTCGCGGGCGCAAGCCCCGGCGTCTCCCAGGAAGACGTCCGCCGCGTGATGGAGCACCTGAAAGCCCACTGGCAGCGGCGCTACGGGCTGGTGGAAGTGGGCTAGCACCGCGCCCGCGTTGCGCTTGCGGGAAACAAACAATTAGGATGGCGGCCTACGCGGGTGTGGGAATCACAGAACCTCCTGCGCAAGGAGGAACCATGAACTTCCGTCAAAGCGCACGCCAAGCCTGGGCCGTATTGCTGAGCCTGGCCATAATCGCGCCAGGATTCGCCGCGGCGCAGGAAAAGCCCGCGAGCGACGTTCCCGCCGCCGCGCTGCGCGTGACCACCCGCCTGGTGCTGGTGGACGTGGTGGTGCGCGACAAGGCGGGCCAGCCGGTCACCGACCTCCAGGCCTCCGACTTCACGGTGAGCGAGAAGGGCAAGGCGCAGAAGATCTCCATCTTCGCGCTGGAGCGGCCCGCGCCCGCCGCCACCCCGCCGCCGATGCCGCCCAACGTCTTCACCAACCGCCCCGGCTACCGCATGCCCGAGGGCCCGCTCACCATCCTGCTGTTGGACGGGATGAACACGCAGATCGCCAACCAGAACTACGCCCGCCAGCAGTTGCTCAAATATCTGAAGACGCAGCACCAGGCCAACCAGCGCATGGCGGTCTTTGCCCTGGGCAACACCCTGCGCGTGTTGCAGGACTTCACCAGCGACCCGCGGCTGCTGCGGGCGGCGCTGGAGAGCTACGCGGCCGCCGAGTCGCCGGCCCTGGCCGAGGGCGCGCCGCGTCCTCCCTCGAAGCTGGCGAGCGGGGACGCACGCCTGGGCGGCGCCGCAGCGGACCGCATGCGGACCCTGCTGGGTCAGTTCGAGACCGAGCAGAGCGCCACCAACCTGGAACGGCGCATCTCCGGGACGCTGGCGGCGTTGCGGCTCATCGCCCGGGCCATGGCCGGCTATCCCGGGCGCAAGAACCTCATCTGGGTGTCGGCGTCGTTCCCGGTTGTCCTCTTCCCGGATGCCGCCTTGCCCAGCTTGCACGTCACCATGCTGGGATCGCAGAACGCCACCACCAACGTGATGCGCTCCTACGAGCCCGAGCTGAAAGCCACGGAGAGCCTGCTGAGCGAGGCCCAGGTGGCGGTGTATCCGGTGGACGCGCGCGGCCTGGTGGGCGCGGGCAGCGTGGCCGACGCCAGCAACAGCGGCCTGAACTCGGCCGGGCTGCTGCGCCTGGGCGCCGACTACGGCAATACCGTCACCAGCCAGAGCGCGCAACTGGTGGATTCCACCGCCGCCATGAAGGACCTGGCGGACGAGACCGGGGGTCGCGCCTACTACAGCCGCAATGACATCGACAACGCCGTCGCCCTGGGCATCGCCGACGGCTCCATCTACTATCTGATCGGCTACTACCCCGAGGACAAGAGCGCCGACGGCAGCTTCCGCAAAATCTCGGTGAACGTGGACCGGCTCGAAATGCAGGTGCGCCACCGCCCCGGCTACTACGCCATCGACGACGTCAAAGTGGCGAGGGAAAAGAAGGACAAGGAGAAAGACTCCGAGCTGATGATGGCGATGGGCACCGAAGCCCTCACCACCAACATGGTGGTCTTCGATGCCCGGGTCACGCCGCCGGCAGCGGGCGGCGGCCCGGTCACGGTCGAGGTCCTGGTGAACCCGCGCACGCTCTCCACCGAACCCCTGGGCGGCGGCCAGCAGCAGGTGAGCGTGGACTTTTATGCCGCCGCCTTCGCGCCCGACGGCAAGGTCGTCGCCCACAAGGAATCCAAGATCGAGGCTCCGCTCTCGCCCGACCAGTACGCCAAGATGCAGCAGGGTGGCCTTCCCTTCCAGGCGCAACTGGAGCTGAAGCCCGGGAACTATTCGGTGCGCATCGCCATCCGCGACAATCGCACCGGATACTTCGGGACGCTC
>DASYVL010000109.1 GCA_035937135.1 Terriglobales bacterium | reverse complement strand
TAGCCGCTGGCGATCCCCTTGCCGGTGACCAGCAGGTCCGCCGTTACTCTCCAGTGCTCCACCGCGAAGTTGCGGCCGGTGCGCCCGCAGCCGGTCATCACCTCGTCGGCGATGAGCAGCGCGCCGTGGCGCGCGCAGGCTGCCGCCACTTTTTCCAGATACCCCGCGGACGGCATCGCCGCACCCAGCGTTGCTCCGCTCACCGGCTCCAGAATGAAGCCCGCGGCCTCGCCGCCCGCTGCCTCCAGAAGACGCTCGACGTCCCCGGCGTACTTGGCTCCGCAGTCCTGGCAGACGTAGGGGCAGCGATAGCAGTTGGGTGTGGCGGCCTGCTCGAACTCGCGCACCATGGGGAGATACATCTCCCGCCGCATCACGTTGCCGGAGACGGCCAGCGCTCCCAGCGTTGCCCCGTGGTAGCTCTGTTTCCGGCTGAGGATGCGGAAGCGCTTCTCTTCGCCAATCTCCACCTGGTACTGCCGGGCGAGCTTCAGCGCGGTCTCGACCGCCTCCGACCCGCCCGAGGTGAAATAGACCGCTCCGCCGCGGAAGCTCTCGCCCGCGAACTCCAGCAGCTCCTCGGCGAACTTCTCCGCCACGGGTGTGACAAACTGGCTGGAGTGCACGAACTCGAGCTTGGCCGCCTGCTCCGCCATGGCCTGGGCGATCTCCGCCACGCCGTGCCCGATGAAGTTCACCGCGGCGCTGCCGGAAAAATCCAGATACCGCTTCCCTTCGGTGTCCCACAGGTACACGCCCTCGCCCCGCACCGCCGCGGGGAACGATTTCCGGAACGAGCGGGTGAACAGCGCCGGATTGTCGCGGGAAGGCACGGCGGGCGATTATCCGGCGTGGCGCGCGTTCAAGTCAAAACTCGCATTGACAATCCTCGGCGCCAGCCGCGACACTGAATGGTTTGACCTCGACCCAGGAGCCTTCATGAAACGCGCCCTTGCAGCCATTTCAGTTCTGTTCTTTCTGACCGTCCTCAGCCCGGCACAGCAGGCACCGGCGGAGAAGGCCGCCCCCAAGATCACCTACATCAAGGCCGGTCGCCTGTTTGACGGCACCGGCGACGCCGTCCGCGAGAAGATGGTTATCGTAGTAGCGGACGAGCGCATCCAGAGCGTGGGCACCGCCGCCGATACGCCCATCCCCGCAGGCGCCACGGTCGTCGATCTCTCCCTCGCCACCGTGCTCCCCGGCCTCATTGACTGCCACACCCACCTGGGCGCGCGCGCCGACCGCTACGATCCCATCTACGACTTCAAGGACACGCCCTTCCAAAGCGCCTTCGCCGGCGTGCTCAACGCCCGCACGACGCTGGAGGCCGGCTTCACCACCGTGCGCGATGTGGGCTCGGCGCCCTTCCTGGCCGTGGACCTGCGCAACTCCATCAATGAAGGCTTTATTCCCGGGCCGCGCATCGTGGCCAGCGGCCCCGGCATCTCCATCACCGGCGGTCACGGCGACCTCAACAACTACTCGCCCCAGACCCGCGTCTCCATGTTCCCCGAGGAGCGCGACTACGGCATCGCCGACGGCGTGGACCAGATCCGCCACGTGGTGCGCGCCCAGCTCAAGTACGGCGTGGACGTGGTGAAGATCCTGGCCTCGGGCGGCGTGCTCTCCAAGGGTGACAGCCCGGGCGCCCCGCAGTACACGGTCGAGGAGCTGAAGGCCGCGGCCGACGAGGCCCACATGGCCGGCCGCAAGATCGCCGCCCACGCTCACGGCACCCAGGCCATCAAGAACGCCATCACCGCCGGCATCGATTCCATCGAGCACGCCAGCCTCATCGACGATGAAGGCATCCGCATGGCCAAGGAGCACGGCACCTACCTGGTGATGGACATCTACAATGACGACTACATCCTGGGTAAAGCCCTCGACTTCCACATCCCCGCAGAGTTCATCGAAAAGGAAAAAGGTATCGGCCGCTTGCAGCGCGAGAACTTTGCCAAGGCGGTGCGGGCGGGCGCCAAGATGGCCTTCGGCACCGACGCCGGCGTCTATCCCCACGGCGACAACGCCAAGCAGTTCTTCTACATGGTGAAGTACGGCATGACGCCCGCGCAGGCTATCCGCGCCGCCACCTCGGACGCCGCCGACCTGCTCGGCCGCGCGAAGGACGTCGGCTCCATCGCGCCCGGGAAGTACGCCGACGTGATCGCCGTCGCCGCCGACCCGCTCGCCGACGTCCGCGCCCTCGAGAACGTGGGCTTCGTCATGAAGGGCGGCGTGGTGTACAAGGACGCGCTTACGGGAAAGAGCAAGTAACCATGCTGCGTTTTTCTACCGGCGGTGAATCTCACGGCGAAGCGCTGGTTGCCCTGCTTTCGGGCATCCCCGCCGGCCTGAGGATCGACTCCGCCTTCGTGGACCGCGAACTATGGCGGCGCCAGCAGGGCTACGGCCGCGGCGGGCGCATGCGCATCGAGCGCGACCGCGCCCACTTCCTCGCCGGCGTGCGCCAGGGCTCGACCATCGGCTCGCCCATCGTCATCCGACTCGAGAACAAGGACTGGCAGAACTGGCAGGAGGCGCTTCCCATCGAGAAGGGCGACCCGGCCAAGCATAGGGCGCTCAGCGCGCCCCGCCCCGGTCACGCCGATCTGGCCGGCGCTTTGAAGTACAACTTCCCGGAAGCGCGTTACGTGCTGGAGCGCGCCTCGGCGCGCGAGTCCGCCGCGCGCGTCGCCGTGGGCGCGGTCGCCAAACTGTTTTTGCGCCAGTTCGGGATCGAGATCGCCAGTCACGTCCTCGCCGTCGGCGCTGCGGCAGTCGCCGATCCGGAGATTCCCTGGAAAAAGATCCGCGCCACCGCCGCTCGCAAAAAGATCCTGCTGAACTGCGCCGACTCCAAAGCTGAGAAGCGCATGAAGGCCGAAGTGGACCGCGTGCTCCGCACTGGCGACTCCGTGGGCGGCGTCTTTGAGGTGGTGGCCCACCAGGTGCCGCCCGGCTTGGGCACCTACGCCAACTGGGACGAGCGCCTCGATTCCCTGCTCGCCTTCGCCGTCATGTCGCTGCCGGCGGTGAAGGCGGTGGAGATCGGCTGTGGCATCGCGAACGCCACCGCTTCTGGCTCCGCCGTGCAGGATCCAATCGGCTACGCGCGCACCGCCAAGTCCGCCGCGCGCTTCACCGGCTTCACGCGCAAGTCGAACCGCGCCGGCGGCATGGAGGGCGGCGTCTCGAACGGTGAGGACATCCTGGTGCGCGGCTATCTCAAACCCATCTCCACGCTGCGCCGGCCGCTCGCCTCCGTGGACTTCAGGACGCGTCAGCCAGTTGCGGCCAGCTATGAGCGCTCAGACGTCTGCGTGGTGCCCGCCGCCGGCGTCGCCGCCGAGGCCATGGTGGCGCTCACCCTGGCGCGCTGCGCGCTCGAGAAATTCGGCGGCGACTCCATGCTCGAGACCTTGCGTAATTTCCTCGGCTATTGCCAACAGCTCAAGGAGTACTAACATCCTCGCCCGGACTTCCGTAAGATTGTCATCCCGAGCGCAGCGAGGGACCTGCTTTGGAACTTGCTGGCCACTGGGTGCTGACCGTTACGCATGATCTATCCAATCGTTAAATTCGGCGACCCCGTGCTGGATCAAACTGCCGCGCCCGTCACCGTCTTCGACGCAGCGCTGCGCAAGCTCGTTGAGGACATGTTTGAATCCATGTACGCCGCGCAGGGCGTCGGCCTGGCCGCGCCGCAGATCGGCATCTCCAAACGCATCGCCGTGGTGGACGTCACTTTCAAGGAACACCCGGCGCAGAAGATGGTCCTCATCAATCCCGAGATCATCCACAAGGAGGGCCGCCAGAACTCGAAGGAGGGCTGCCTCAGCCTGCCCGAATTCCACGAGAAGGTCATCCGCCCCAACCGCGTCACCGTGCGCGCTCAGGATGTCCACGGAAAGACCTTCGAGCACACCGGCGAAGACCTGCTGGCCCGCGCCTTCCTGCATGAGACCGACCACCTGAACGGCAAGCTCTTCATCAGCCACATCAGCGCGCTCAAGCGCGACCTCATCAAGCGTAAAATCCGAAAGCTGGCCAAGGCAGGAGAGTGGTAGCGCCCACGGCCGGCAAGCATCGCAAGTCAGAAGTCAGCAATCGCCCATGGACCTTGTCTTCTGCGGCACGCCGCAATTCGCCGTCCCCACGCTGGAGAAGCTGGCGGAGAGCGGCTTTGCGGTCCGGCTCGTGATCACACAGCCGGATCGTCCGCGCGGACGCGGCCAGAAGCCAGCGGCGTCGCCCCTCAAGCTGCGCGCGCAGGCGCTTGGGCTCTCCGTCATCGAGCCGGAACAAGTCAAGATTAACGACGCGCTGCGGGCGCAGCTGGAATCACTCCAGCCCGCGGCCATCGTGATCGTAGGTTACGGGCGCATCATTCCTCCGTGGATGCTGGCGCTCGCGCCGCTCGGCAACCTCAACCTGCATGCCTCGCTGCTCCCCAAATACCGCGGCGCCGCGCCCATCCAGTGGACCATCGCCAACGGGGAGACCGTCACCGGCGTGACCACCATGCGCATCAACGAAGGCCTCGACACCGGCGACATTCTGCTGCAGAAAGAAGCTGCCATCGCGCCCGATGACACCGCGGTGACGCTGGCGCCGCGGCTCGCCGCGATCGGTGCCGACCTCATGGTCGAGACTCTGCGCGGCCTGGAAGCGGGCAGGCTCCAGTCGCGTCCGCAGGACCACTCCTGCGCCACGCTTGCGCCGCTCCTGAAGAAAACGGATGGCCGCATCGCCTTTGCGCGCAGCGCGCAGGAGATTGCCAACCGCCTCCGCGGCTTCCAGCCCTGGCCCGGCGCGTTCACCACTTTCCGCGCCAAGCAACTGTCTGTGACTGCCGCAGCAGCAATCGCGCCGGCCGTGCCCGTACTCGAACCCGGCATCCTCACCGTCGAAGGCGAGCGCCTGCTGGCCGGCTGCGGCAACTCGACAGCGCTCGAGCTCCTCGAGCTTCAGCCCGAGGGACGCAAGCGCATGCCGGCGCGCGACTTCCTCCACGGCTACCGCCCGCGCTCCGGTGAGCGCCTGGGCGAGTAGCTGCCGTGGCCGTCTCCCCCGCACGCCTCGCCGCCTACGAGATCCTGCTGCGCGTGGAGCGCGGCGGCGCCTACGCCACCGACCTGCTGCACTCATCCCTTCTCAGCCGCTTCTCCGAGGCCGACAAAGCCCTCACCACCGAGCTGGTGATGGGCGTGCTGCGCTGGCGCGCGCGCCTCGATCACTTGCTCGCCGCCGCATGCTCCCAGCCGCTCGCCAAGCTCGACCTCGAAGTGCTGACGGCGTTGCGCCTGGGCGCGTATCAGCTCGGGTTCCTCGAGCGCGTACCGGCGCGCGCTGCCGTGCACGAGAGCGTCGAACTCGCCAAGCGTGCGAAGAAGCGCTCCGCCGCGCCGCTGGTGAACGCCGTGCTGCGCCGCCTCGCCGGCCAGCGAAACGTGTTCCACGTGGAACACCCCGGCGACGAAGCGAGCGCGAGAGAGATGGCCGACCGTTATTCCCATCCCCTATGGCTGGTGGAGCGCTGGGCCGAAAACTTTGGAACCAGCGCGGCGGCGCGTATCTGCGAGTTCGATCAGAGCGTCCCCGCCACCGCGCTGCGCCTGTCCGCGGACGTTACTGACGACCAGTTACACCGTGAGGGGATCGAGGGCGCACCCGGCGCGGTGTTGAAGCGCGCGCGCCGCGTGGCTTCGGGCGACGTCACCAAGAGCCAAGCCTTCGCCGCCGGTCGCGTTGCCATCCAGGACGAGGCCTCGCAACTGGTGGCGGCGATGGTGGGGACGGGTGTGCGCATCCTCGACTGCTGCGCCGCCCCCGGAGGCAAGACCGCCGCGATCGCCGAGCGCAATCCGCAAGCGATGATCGTGGCCGCGGAGCTGCACCCGCACCGCGCCCGCACGCTGCGCCGGCGCGCGTGCGCCGGAAACGTCCGCGTGCTCGCCGCCGACGCCTTGGCGCTCCCGCTCGACCTCCAGTTCGACCGCGTGCTCGCCGATGTCCCCTGCTCGGGCACGGGAACGCTGGCGCGCAATCCGGAGATCAAGTGGCGGCTCGCGCAAGGCGACCTCGCCGACCTGCACCGCAAGCAGGTGGCGATCCTGCGCGCGGCGCTCGACCGCGTCGCGCCCGGCGGCCGCCTGATCTACTCCACCTGCTCACTCGAGCCGGAGGAGAACGCGGAGGTGGTCAGCGAGGCGCTCTCCTCCCGCAGCGACGTTCGTCTGCTCGACTGCCGCGAGGAGCTTCAGCGACTCAAAGACACGGAAGAGCTGGCATGGAACGACGTGGATTCGCTGGCCGCGGGACGATTCCTGCAGACTTTGCCGGGCGTCCATCCCTGTGACGGGTTCTTCGCGGCCATCCTCGAGCGCAAACCAGGCGCTTAGTTGCGTTCAGCGCGCGATCTCGAACGTCACCACAGTACCGGGCGTGACGCGCTGCCCGGAGGGCGGCGACTGGCGCAGGATGAGGGAGTGGGCGCCGGGAGCGTCGACGTCGGTGACGTTGCCCAGGCGCAGTCCGGCCTGCTCGATGGCGGAGCTGGCCTCCGCCAGGTGGTGGCCGACAAAGTCGGGCATGATGTAGCTCTGCTCCTCGGCGCCGGCGGTGACCAGCAGGTTGATCTTGGGCGTGGCCACGCCCACGGCGTTAGGCGGCGGGCTCTGGGCCACCACCTGGTCGGGCGGCAGGCCAGGGATGTGGGCGACGACCGTGGCGCCCACCTCCATACCGCGGCGGCGCGCGTTCATCTCCGCGGCGCGGCCGCTTTGGCCGATGAGGTCGGGGATCACCGCGCGCTGCGGTCCCAGGCTGCGGGCCACGCGCAACCGCCACCCTCGGCGCACCAGCGTCCCCGCCGGCGGAAGCTGGGAGACGATGCGTCCCTCGGGAACGTCGGAGCTATAGAAGCGGTTTTCCACGTCCACCTGCAGGCCCTGCGCGGCGGCAGCGTCCTCCGCCTGGCGCACCGACAGCCCCACCACCTTGGGGACGGTCACTTCACGCCCGTGGATGGCCAGGCGCATGGTGACCAGCGAGGCCACCAGCGCCACCGTCAGCAGGATCAGCACTTGCAGGAAGAGCCGAAGAATGCTTTTCATTTCACTTTCCGGTCATTGTAGCGCCTAACTTGTTGGCCGACTGCCGCCGAGCCGCTAGTGGGGAGTCTCGCCGTCGCCGGGGGTCTGGTCCGGGGTGTCCACCTTCTGCGCCACAGCGGTGGGCGGGACCTCAGGCGCGGGGCCGAAGTCTTCCGGCTCGTGACCCTGGAGCGCCGTCTTCATGAAGGCGATCCACAGGGGAAGGGCGGTGTGCCCGCCGGTCTCGCTCTTGCCCAGGGTCTTCTTCTCGTCAAAGCCGATCCAGACGCCGCAGGTGAGCGAGGGTGAGAAGCCGATGAACCAGGCGTCGGTGAAGTCGTTGGTGGTGCCGGTCTTGCCCCCCAGGGGATATTTCAGCTCGGCGCCGGCGCGCGCCGCCGTGCCGTGCTGCACCACCTCGCGCAGCATGGAAGTCATGATGCGCGCGGTGCGGCTCGAGACCACGTCCTTCACCTCGGGATAGTTCTCCTCCAGCACCCGGCCGTCGTAGTCGGTGACCTTGCGGATGTAGCGCGGGATCACGCGCACCCCGTCGTTGGGGAAGGTGGTAAAGGCGGCGGTCTGCTCGTAGAGGGTGACGTCGGCCGCTCCCAGGGCCACCGGCAGGTAGGGCAGCAGCGGAGAGGTGATGCCAAAGCGCCGGGTGTACTCGATCACCGTCCTGATGCCGACGCGGTCGGCCAGCTTGAGCGCGGGGATATTGCGCGACTGGGCCAGGGCGCGCCGCAGGGTGATGGTGCCTTCGAAGCGATTGTCGTAGTTGTGGGGGGCGTAGGGGCCGGAGGAGGTCATGAAGGTGACGGGCGCGTCGAGGATGACGTCCTCGGGAGAGGCGCCGCCGTCGATGACCGCGGTGTACACGTAGGGCTTGAAGGAGGAGCCCGCCTGGCGCAGCGCCTGGGTGGAGCGGTTGAACTGCGAGGTATCGAAGTCGCGGCCGCCGACCATGGCCTTGATGTCACCGGTGGCGTTGTCCAGGGCGAGCAGCGCGCCCTGCGCGCCTGAATCCTGCTCTAGCGAGATCTTGGCGTTTTCCGGCGGGTCGAGCGACTCGATGCGCACGTACACGATGTCGCCCACCGCCATGATCTCTTGGGGCGATTTGTGCCCGGTCCACTTCATCTCCGCCGCGGTGATGGGAGCGCTGTAGCGGCCGAACTTGACGATGGCCAGCACGGAGGTGGAATCGGTGACCAGCGCGTGCACGTAGCTTCCCGCCTCCAGCGGCTCGATCCAGTCGGGATGCTGGTAGGTCTTCACGCGCTGTCCGGCCAGCACCACGTTCTTCAGCCCGCCCTTCCAGCCGTGGCGGCGCTCGTACCCGGCCAGGCCTTCGACCACGACGCGGTTCGCGGCCTTCTGCCACTCCAGGTTGAGCGAGGTATAGACGCGCAGGCCTCCCTGGTGTACCTCGCTGGCGCCGTACTTCTTTTCCAGGTAGCGGCGGATCTCCTCGGCGAAGTAGGGAGCGATGGAGTTCGAGGGATTCTGGATCTCGAGCTTGATGGGCGAGTTCTTGGCGCGGTCGGCTTGCTCGGCGGTGATCTTGCCGTCTTCCAGCAGGGAGTCGAGGACGATGTTGCGCCGGCGGATGGCGCGCTCGGGATAGTTGATGGGCGAGAGGCCCTCCGGGCTTTTGGGCAGGCCAGCGAGCAGCGCCGCCTCTTCCAGCGTCAACTCCTTGGCGTGTTTGCTGAAATAGAACTGGGAAGCCGCCTCGAAGCCATAAACGCCGTGTCCGAGATAGATCTGGTTGGCGTAGAGGGTGAAGATCTGGGGCTTGGTGAAGCGCCGCTCGATCTGGATGGAGAGCATCACCTCCTGGAATTTGCGGCTGTAGCTGCGCTCGGGCGAGAGGAAGAGGTTGCGGGAGAGCTGCATAGTGAGAGTGGAGGCGCCCTGGGCGTTGTGTCCGGAGCGCAGGTTGCGCCAGGCTGCGCCCAGCACCCGCCAGAAGTTGACGCCCCAGTGGCTCTCGAACTCCTTGTCCTCGATGGAGATCACGGAGTCGCGCAGGACCTGGGGGAAGTCGTCGTAGGTTGCGACCACGCGCCGCTGCAGGGCGAAGGAAGCGATTACCCGCCCCTGGTCGTCATAGAGCTCGGTGATGGCGCTGGGCCGGTAGCGCTCCAGCTCGCCCACCTCGGGCAGGTCGGTGGAATAGACGATGAGCAGGCCGCCCACCGCGCCCGCCAGTGCCGCCATTAGCACCAGCAGGCCGAAGACCACACGGCCCACCAGCTTCTTTCCCGCAAATCTTACGGGAGGGAGATTGGAGTACAGGTACTGCATTCCGTCGGAACGCGGAGAAGAGCAGCCTCAGAATAGCACGGGAGGCGCTGCTCCTCCTTGTGAGGTAGAAGCCTAGAAGGCCACATTTGTTCCCGGCTAGGGCGCGGGAGCGTCATTCGTGAGAATGCCCTTGGGGCGGCATCGTAGCACGGGGCGGTGTGGGGGCCTTCGACTGCGCGCTCGCCCGCTGAGCGGACTCGCGCTCGCTCAGGATGACAGCAAGGGGCGGGAACTGACGGTGGCTACGCCTTTGTTTCCTTGTTCTTTAGCAGCTCGATGGCGCGTTTGAGCTGCTCGTCTTCTTTAGGGGGCGTGGGCTTTTTGAGCTCCTCCGGAGGCGCGGCATTGTCCTCGTCGTCATCGGGCAGGTTGGAATCGTCATTGGCATCGGCGACCAGGACGTTGGGGGTGACGGAGGTGTCCTGGATGGCCTTGCCCGAGGGCGAGTAATACTTGGCCACGGTCAGGATGAGGGCGGAGCCGTCGGGGATCTCGATGAGCTTCTGCACCGAGCCCACGCCGAAGGTCTTGTCGCCGACCACGTCGCCGCGGGCGTTCTCCAGGATGGCGGCGGCGGCGATCTCGGCCGGGCCGGCGGTGCCGCGATTCACCAGCACCACCAGCGGCAGGCTGGTCACCATCTTCTGGGGATCGGCGCTAAAGGTCTCGCGCGGATGCTTCTGTCCCTGCAAGTAGGTGATGGTGCCCTGGCTCAGAAAGAGGTTGGCGAGCGCGACGCCCTCGGCGGAGTCGCCGTCGGAATCGTTGCGCAGATCCAGGATGAGCTTGCGGGCGCCGGCGTGCTGCAGCGCCTTGATGCGAGCGCCGATCTCCGCCGACTTGCCCTTGGCGAGCTCGTCCACCTTGAGGTAGCCGATGCCGTTCTCCAGCATCTTCTCCGCCACCGGAGGCACGGCCACCGCCTCGCGCGTGATCGTCACCTTTTGGGGCGCGGCGCGCGGCGGGCGCACGATGGAGAGATTGATGTTCGAGCCCTGCGGACCCAGCACCAGGGTGCGCACCTCGGCCAGCGACATCTCACGCGTGGTGCGGTTCTCGATGGCCTCGATGATGTCGCCACCGGTGATGCCGGCCTTGTCCGCCGGCCCGCCCGGCAGCACCGAAACCACGGCCGCATAGCCGAAGCGCCGGGAGAGCGTGGCGCCGATGCCCGCCTTGCCTTCGCGACGGCTCTTGTACTCGCGGTACTCGTCCGCGCTCAGGTAGCTGGAGTTGGCGTCCAGCGATTCCAGCAGGCCGTGTAGCGCCCCGTCGGTCACCTGGGGCACGTTGGGCTCCTCAACGTATTCGCTGCGGATGCGCGACAGCACTTCGCTGTACACGCCCAGCTGCCGGTAAGCGCCCTCGTTGGAGGAGGCGCGTACTCCCAGGCCTCCGGCCATGATCAAGAGCACCAGTGCGCTGGAGAGCGCGAGAACCACAGCCTTCACTTGCTTCGACATCGGTCCCGGTCCTGAAGGCAGCCGTCCGGCCGCCAAGGACATGATTATACCGTTTTCATACCCTGTCATCCTGAGCGAGCCCGGAGCGAAGACGACGGGCGAGTCGAAGGACCCCGGAGATGCTCGCTAGCCGATGCAGCACAAGGGTATTTCTAGGAGTGCGGTCGTTCTTGATGCATCGTGAGAATGCCTTGGGGCGGCATCGCAGCGTCGGCGTGGTAGGGGTCCTTCGGCTCGGCGCTCGCACACTCGCGCCTCGCTCAGGATGACAGTCGGCAAGGGGTAGGGCTCCCTCGCTACGCTCGGAATGTAGGAAGAAGAGCTACACCGCCGCGGGCGCGGCGTTCGGCTGATAGATGCAGCAGGGGTCGGGGGCAAAGGCGTCGCCGGTGACGGCGTAGGCGCGGGCGCGGGAGCCGCCGCAGATCTGGTTGTATTCGCAGATGCCGCACTTACCCTTGAGCTGCTTGGGATCGCGCAGGGCGATGAACAACGGCGAGGTGCGGTAGATCTCCGCCAGCAGCTGCTGGCGGACGTTCCCCGCGCGGAGCGGCAGGAAGCCGCTGGGGTAGACTTCGCCGGTATGGGAGACGAAGACGAAGCCTTTGCCGTCATTAACCCCGGGCCGAGTCCCGTCGAGGGCATAGGCCACGCCCGCGGGAGCCTGCGGACGTGCTCTGCCTTCCGGCGGCCGTGGATCCTGCCACTCCTCTGCGTGCTTCTGCAATAGGAAGCGCCGGTAGTGCTGCCCTTCGGTGGTCTTGATGTGGAACTTCACCCGGCGTGAGATCTGGTACAGCTTCTCGAACACCTGCTCACACTCTTCCGCCGAAAGCAGGTCGTCCTGCTTGCCCCGGCCGGTGGGCACCAGGAAGAAGACGCTCCACAGGACGATGCCCATCTTTTCCAGCAGCGGCACGAACGTTTCCAGGTCCTGGTGGTTGCGGCGGGTGACGGTGGTGTTGATCTGCATGGGCAGGTGGCATTCGCGTGCCCAGCGTACGGCATCCATGGTGCGCTGGTAGGAGCCGGCAACCCCGCGGAAGGAGTCGTGAATCTCCGGGGCGGGGCCGTCGAGCGAGATGGCCAGCCGTGCCAGGCCGCGCCGTTTCAACTCCAAAATCGCCGCCTGGGTGAGCAGCGGCGTGGCGCTGGGGGTGAGGGCGGCGCGCACCCCATGCAGCGTGGCGTGCTCCACCAGGTCGTAGATGTCGGGGCGCTTCAGAGGATCGCCGCCGGTCAGCACGAAGATGGGCGTGCGCATGGCGGCCACTTCATCGATCAGCCGCCGGCCCTGCGCCGTGGTCAGCTCCATGGAGTTGCGCAGCGGCTGGGCGCTGGCCCGGCAGTGGTAGCAGCTCAGGTCGCAGGCCTGAGTGACTTCCCAGATCACCACCATTGGTTTTTCGTCGAAGTCGAGCGCGGGGCGGGGCCACATGGCGGGGGAGAAGCGGTTGGCAACAGCGTTTTCAAGGTTCCCGGCGAACATGCATTCAGCCTACGGGGCGCCTCCGCTCGCCGCCGTGACTGCCGTCACCGGCGGCTGTGACGGAGGGTCACCCGCGCCCTCCGCCAGCCTCAGAGGCCAGGGCGAGGGACCTCATCGACCGCGGAACTGCAGGTGGAACTGGTGGCGGCGGTTGGAATCGAACCAACGACCTAGGGATTATGAGACCCTCGCTCTAGCCACTGAGCTACGCCGCCAAACGTTTGCTTTCAATGCTTTACAACCATCTTAACATCCCGTCCCTGGCTACTGTGGGGACTTCTGTGGGGACCCCGACCTCTTCTCGTAGGTGGCAAACACTTGCTCTGTGTTGTACCGCTCTAGTTTCTGTACCGCCTCGCGTTTGTGCTCTGGCGTCGGATGCACGTATCTCATAGTGATTGAGATGTTCGAGTGGCCCATCAACTCTTTCAGAGTTGCAAGGTCTACTCCCGCCATCGCCGAGCGTGATCCGAACGTGTGACGCAGATCATAGAGTCGGAAACCAGGAGAGATTTTCGCCGTCCGTAGAGCAGTTTCGTGGCACTTCTGAACGGTGACCATCGGTCGGTTCGCATCTTTTCGATTGGCAAAAAGATACGGTCCTTCAGGGGCAGCCAATCTGCGCTTCAGAACATCGATTGCCAGATCTGTCAGCAGAATGTTCCGCTTGGCGAAAAGAGTCTTCCCGTTCGGCACGAACAAGTAACGTTCGGCCAAATGTACGTTCTCGCTCCGAATCGTGAAGATCTCTTCCGGGCGCATTCCGGTTTCCAGAATCAGCTTTGCGACATCCTGCAGCGTACGACTCGCCGCAGCCAGATACTTCTGCTGCTCTTCATGGGAAACAACTCGCATCGAGCCGGGCCCCTCAGACAAGAATCTCACCCCGGAAACAGGGTTCTTAGCCAGATACTCTTGCCTCACGGCGAAATTCAGCATGAAACGCAAGGCTGCCAAATCTCGATTCGTGCCAGCACCCGAAATTGCATCGGACCTGGTCAGTTTGAATTTCTCTACCAGCCCCGGCAAGATCGCATCGAGCCGGTACTTGCCAAAGAACGCAATCAGCGGCTTGGAACTTACCTTGTACCGCTTGTACGTGTTCGGGTGGGCTCGGTGCTCACTTGCCGACCAGGGGAGAAACTCCTTCTCGACGAAACTCTCGAACGTCGGACAAGCCCTTCGTTTGACTATTCCCGCCCGACCTTCGGCAAGTTCCGCTTTGCGAATTGCCTCCGCGCGAAGCGCAACAGTTTTGTTGTTTAGGCCCGTACTCTGCCGATAGCGTTGTCCCTGGAACCAGAAGTCATACCAGTAGACTCCGCCTCGTTTGTAAACGCTCATTCCTGCCTCCTTTCCTCCGGATCGGAGACAGAAACCCTGCAACCCGCAAGGTATTGGTGAACGTCGGCAGGATCATAGCGGACGGCGCGGCCGATTTTCAAATAGGAAATACCCCGCCGTTGCGAGCGCCACTGAGCCAGCGTCTCCTTGGAGAGTCCGGTGATCGCAGCAACTTGATCCGCAGTCAGCAAGTCGCGCAGACTGACCTGCCTTATCGAATTGTTGCCAATGCCGCTCACGCGGACTCCTTTAGCGTCTGTCGAAAAAGGGCCCGCCTGACACGGGAAACTGGAATATTGAGGCTCTTGGCTATGGCCCGCAGGGACATGCCTTGGCCGCGCAACCTCAAGATCTCAGCAATATCTACGACGGAAGGAGGGCGGCCAATGCGCTTGCCCATGGCCCGGGCATAGGCAATGCCTGCGCGTACCCGCTCAGCGATGAGATCCCGCTCGAACTGCGCAACTGCTCCCATGATGTGAAAGAGCAGCTGACCGCTGGGAGTGGTCGTATCGACGCCTTCGGTGTAGCTGATGAAGTCGACACCGAGCGCGCGGAACTCTTCCAAGCTATCGACTAAGTGCTTTACCGAGCGGGCAAAGCGATCAAACTTCCACACCAGGACCACGTCGAAGAGTCGTTTATGGGCATCCCCCATCAGAGAATCGAGCT
>DASYVL010000108.1 GCA_035937135.1 Terriglobales bacterium | reverse complement strand
CTCAACCTGCAACGCAACCGCCATGGCCACACGCGGTTACGCCTGTGCCCAAAGGTCACTGAGAGGGGTTTCGTACGTTAGAAGCTGAATCGGGCCTGAAACCAGAGTTCTGAAATCGTCCCCTAGGGCGCGCCACTTCTTTCTCCCCCTCACTCCTCCAGCCCCGACGCCCCGAAGGGCGAGCGTCCGCCCAGCGAGGTGTAGAAGGCGTAGAAGGCAATGGCCGCCATCAGCGCCATCCCCGCCAGGCTGGTGTCCGCGTACCACGCCGACATCTGCGTGGTCAGCGGGAAGCTTCCCAGGAAAACGTTGAAGACGTTCGCGGCCACCAGCGCCAGCACTCCAAAGCGGATCAGCAGATACACGCTCAGGCTGAACAGGATCAGCCGCGGCACCAGGACGACGTCGAGAGCGCCGGTCCCCTGAGCGGTCAGAAACCCGAAGAAGAGCACAAACGCTGCCGCTGCCGCCCAGTCTCTCCGCAGCAGCGTCCGGAAAAGGAACAGGAGAGCAAGTGAGGCCAGGCCAGCCAGAATGGCGAAGAGGATGTTGTTCGCCACGTCGGAAATGATGGCGCGCGCGCCCAGCAACTGCCACGTCGGTCCGGCGTAGGGCTGCACCGGAGGACGGCCCAGCCAAAGCGGCACGAACCAGGCGACCCGCACCACGCAGATGCCGGTGATGGAGAGCAGGCAGCCGAACAGCACGTCGCGCCCCACCAGCGGATCCCGCATGCCCCCCGCCAGCAGCCGGCTCCAGGAGATTAGGGTTGCGGGCCAGCGCCGGCGCACGTAGGGCTCCAGCGCGATGTAGAGGACCCCGATGAACACCGAGCCTGCGATCCCTACGCTCAGGGCAAGGAAGAAGAGCGGGAACTCGTAGAAATCGGCGACGTGGTGCGCTCCTAAAAGCCAAGTCACGGCCCAGGCCACGAAGACCACGGTTGCCAGCCGGAAAGCCCCGCGCCGATCCCCCCGGCCCAGGCGCAGGTTGCGCCGGGCGAGGATTGCGCTGCCCGTCAGAAGCAGGAGCCCGAACACGATCCCAATCCACTGCGCCGCCTCTTCCGCAGCCGTCGGCCTGTATTCCTGCGCGCGTTCCGGGCGGCTCATCGGGCCGATCAACTGGAAGTACACGGGCTTTCCCCGGTAGGCTGCCGCCTCGATCCGGATCGGGATCTCCGGACGCTCGGCCACCGCCCCCGTCCACGCCGCGCGCGTGTCGCTGTACACCGGAGGCGTCCACGTGGACTCGACCGGCGTCCACTTCGACGCATCCAGCCCCGCGGCAACGAACAGTTTTTCCCAGTCCACCGGGACCGCGGCTCCGGCCGGGTCCTCCACCTGCGCCGGCACCGCCACCAGATGCACCAGGTGCCCGCGCGGGGTGAGTCGCACCAGCGTCATCCCGGAAACGTCCAGCGGCGGGTCGTCCGTCCATACTCCTCCGAAGATAGGCGCATCCGAAACAAAGTAGCGCGCGCCCAGCAGCCGCGGGCTGCTTCGATACCAGAAGACGAAGGGCCCATATTCCATGTTGTCCCAGCGGGTCTTCGAGGTGTCGTGCTCGTTGACGTAGCGGAGGAAGTCATTCCACTCGTAGAAGCCAACCGCGCTGTCCGCCGGCGGCTCCGAGTACCCCACGCTCCGCAGTACTTCCTTCGCCCGCTCCGCCAGCGCTTCCGGAGGCTTCTCCAGCGGGACGCGCCGGTAGAGCTTCGCTTGCCCGCTCAGCAGAATGGACGCCGCCACTCCCAGCACGATCCCCGCCAGGCAGAGCCACGCGACCACCGGGCGCAGGCCCTCGGTTTCTCCCGCCGCCGCCACCATCTCCGGCGAGGGCGTCTCGCCCGCGGCCAGCGCCGCCGCCAAGGGATCGCCGCCCGGCAGCGCCGCCGCCACCTGCAGCGCGGAACCGGGCCGCTTGCGCGGATCCTTTTCC
>DASYVL010000107.1 GCA_035937135.1 Terriglobales bacterium | reverse complement strand
CCCCCACCTCCACCTCTGGGGGGCTAGCCTGAAGTCACTACCGGCGCCAGAAAAACCCTACTTTGTCTGCATGACGTAAACACCGTCCCAGTCGGGCGCGGGGGCCTCAGCCAGGAATTCACGCGAGCGGCGGAGGAAGAGCTGCGAAGGCCCGTCCTGCGGCCAGCGCCGCAGCAGCGCTTCGAACCCGATGACCGCTTCCTGCCACTGGCGGCGGCGGTAGGCGCGCATCGCCTCCTCGAAGCCCGCCAGCAATTCGCTGTGTAGCTCGGCGTTCTCGCGGAAGTCGAGCAGCTCGAAGACGCCCACCGGCTGCTGCTTGCCCTTCACCCGGATGCGGTCCAGGTCGCGTCCCACAAAATAGGATTGAACCTGCTGCCAGGTGAACTCGCTCACCACCACGCGCACTCCGTACTCCTTGGTCAGGCCCTCCAGGCGCGAGGCCAGATTGACGTTGTCGCCCATCACCGTCCAGGCCAGCCGCCGGTCGGAGCCCATGTTGCCCACGTTGACCGGGCCCGTGTTCAGTCCCACGCCGATGGCCAGCGTGGGCCGGCCCTCCTCGCGCCAGCCGAGATTGAGCTCCTCCAGGCGCGCGCACATGTCGAGCGCGGCGGAGCAGGCGCGCTGGGCGTGGTCCTCCTGCGGGAAGGGCGAGCCCCAGAAGGCCATGATGGCGTCGCCGATGTACTTGTCCAGCGTGCCCCAGCGGCGGAAGACGATCTCAGTCATCTCGCCCAAGTACTCGTTCAGCAGGGTGACCAGCTCGTCCGGGGTCAGGCCCTCGGAGAGCGCGGTGAAGCCGCGGATGTCGGCGAACATGATGGTCAGCTCCTTCATCTCGCCGCCGCGGCGCAGGAAACGCCCCGGGTCCTGCTCCAGCAGACGGATCACGGCCGGGGAGACGTACTGCTGGAAGGTGCGCCGCACTTTGCGCTTCTCGCGCTCCTCGAAGATCATGCGGAAGCTGGTGACGCCAGCGTAGTTGGCCAGCAGCGTTCCCGCGGGGACGACGAAGCTCAGCCACATCCCAAAGCGACCGAAGGCGACGACGACCAGAGCCAGAAAGAGCGCGAACCCCGCCGCCGCGGAAAGCGTCGCCCAAGCCGGCTTGGTCTTGCCAAACCACCATCCCAGCCCCAGGCCGAAGAGCAGGATGGCCGCCAGGTCCGCCATCTCCTCGCGGTTGCCCCGCCGCAGAAAGCCGCGGCCCGGCTCGTTCACGTGCAGCAGGTTGTCGATGATGTTGGCGTGGATCTCGATGCCCATATACGTCGGGCCCTGGAAGGGAGTGTTGCGGATGTCGCCGATGCCCAGCGCGGTCGGGCCCAGCAGCACGATCTTGTCGCGGAACGTTCCCCCGGGAACCTTGCCTTCGATCACGTCCACCATCGAGTAATGCGGATACGTGCCGAAGGGGCCGGCGTAGTTGATGAGCACGGTGCTGTCCGGGCGCGGCCTGAGGGTGTGCGCGCCGAACTCGATGCGCTCCAAGCCGTTCTCGTTGATGAACGCCTTCAGGTCCTGGTCTGGAACCTGCTCGTACTCGCGCATCACCTGGAAGGAGAGCGAGGGAAAGAAGTCGGCGTTCTGGTAGCGAATGAGCAGGACGGCGCGGCGCATGGTCCCGTCCGAATCCGGGTTGTTGTTGATGAAGCCGAAGGAGCGCGCGGTTTCGGCCAGCGGCGCGATGTTGGCCTCGACCGCCTGCGCCACGAGGCCGCCGCCTCTTTTCCTCCAGGCCTCGCCGAGGTCGAAGTCGCGTCCGGCTTTGACCTTCAGCACCTGGGGAAAGGCCGCGGCCCAAGCGGTGTTGAAGTAGGCTTCCGCCGCCTCCGGCGAAACCGCTTCGGCGCGCTGCGCGTCCAGAAACACGTGACCCAGGATGACGTTGCCGGCGCGCTTCAGGCTTTCCGCCAGCAGCCGGTCGTTGTCACTCGACTGCTTGAGGGTGGCGATCCGCTCCCGCACCGGGCCGGGAGCGCTGCCCAGCTCGGTTTCCAGCTTCGCCAGCGCCTCTACAGCGGAGTTCTTTTCCGGCGTGGGGAAGGTGACGTCAAAAGCGACAATGCGGGCGCCGTCCGCGTGCAACCGGTCGACCAGTTGGGCGTAGGCGCTGCGCGCGATGGGATAGGCGCCCATGCGCTGCAGCGTCTTTTCGTCGATGTCCACGATGACGATGCGGGGATCGGGCGGGCGCGCGCCCCGCAGGTTGAAGCGCGCGTCCAGCGAGCGCTGCTCGATGTTTTGCACGAAGACAAAGCCGGCCAGCGGGCTGCCGCCGATGTTGGCGAAGAGAAAGACCACCAGCCCCGCCAACGTTACCAGCAGCGAGATGGCGAAGCTCACCCGCCGGGGCGGAACTGCCGCCAGCCAGTTGCCGAGTTGGCGCAACAGTCTCACGCCGAGGTGACTATTTATCACGGCCGGGCAGCCGCCCGCGAAGGAATCGGGCTTCCGGAGCCGCGGCTAGAAGCCGTCTCAGAAATAGTTTCGGAGAGGCACGGCTTCAGCCGTGCCGTTGGAACTCTTGTCATGACTTGGGCTTTAGCCCCTGAAGGCAATCCATGGGATCGCTTCTCCGAGTTCGGGCCTGAAGGGACGCCTACTTGGGTGCGCCGCCGCTCTCCGCCAGCACCTTCTCCACATTGGGCCACAGGTCGTCGGCCGAGGCTTCGACCGCGCGCTGCACGTTCTTGTCCCACTTCTTTTTCATGATCTCGTAGTTTTTCTTTCCCAGCCCGACGTACTCCTCGCGGAACTTCTTGGCGTCCATCTTTTCCCGGCTGGCCCACAGCGACCACTGCGTCAGGCTGTCCAGCGGATGCACACCGGGCCGTGCCTGCC
>DASYVL010000106.1 GCA_035937135.1 Terriglobales bacterium | reverse complement strand
AGCGCTTTATGAAGTGATGGGCGGCAAGGACTGTGTGGCACAGCCGTCATCGGCTGTGCGATGCTCTTGTAACATATTGATTCTACAATGGTTATAGAGTGAGCCGAACGAACTTCCCGCCGCTGTACGCCATCCTTGATGCTGCGAGTTTTGCTCGGGCGAGGGACCCGAACACGGCGATGGCGAAGTTCGCTCGCGCGCTGGTGAAGGGCGGAATGCGGCTCATCCAATACCGCAACAAGACGGGCAGCACGCGGGAGATGCTGCAGCAGGCGCGGGCCATCCGGAAAGCGGTCGGGCGGCGGGCGCGGCTCATTTTCAACGACCGCGCCGACCTCTGCCTGGCGGCGCGCTTCGACGGCGTGCACGTCGGGCAGGAAGATCTGCCGCCCGTCGCGGCGCGCAAAATCATCGGTAAGCGCCGCTGGCTGGGCGTCTCCACCCACAACCGGAGGCAGGTGAGAGAAGCAGACCGGAGCTCTGCCGACTACATCGCCATCGGCCCGGTGTTCGCGACCCGGTCCAAAGCCAAGCCCGACCCGGTGGTTGGCCTGGCCGGGGTCCGGGCGGCGCGCCGGGCCACCCGGAAAACTCTGGTTGCCATCGGGGGCATCACACGGGCAAACTGTCGGGCAGTCCTGGGGGCGGGAGCGGATGCGGTGGCGGTGCTCTCCGACCTGCTAGGGTCTCCGCGCAAGTCGGCGGAGGAGTTTCGAAAGCATCTGAAGAAGAAGGAGCTCAAGTGAGCACTCCCGCTGCCGCACGCGCCGCAGCCGCGCCAGAACCGGAACTGGTCAAGGGACTGGGCCTGACCAGCGCCACCACGCTGGTGATGGGCTCGATGATCGGCTCCGGCATCTTCATCGTCTCCGCCGATATCGCACGCCTGGTGGATTCGCCCGCGCTGCTCATTGCTGCCTGGATGGTCACCGGATTCCTCACGGTGGTGGGCGCGCTCTCCTACGGCGAACTCGCCGCCATGATGCCCAAGGCCGGCGGCCAATACGTCTTCCTGCGCGAAGCGCTCGGCCCCTTGTGGGGCTTCCTCTACGGCTGGACGCTCTTCCTGGTCATCCAGACCGGCACCATCGCCGCCGTGGGCGTGGCCTTCGGCAAGTTCGCGGGCTTCTTCTTTCCTTCCATCGCAGCCGACAACTGGATCTGGCACATCGCCAAGGTGCCGGCCTTCCACCTGGGGCCCATGGTGCTGGGCAACATGGACGTCGGATTGAACACCCAGAACCTGGTGGGGATCGTCAGCATCGTAGTGCTGACGGTCATCAACCTCTTCGGCATCAAGATCGGCGCCCTGGTGCAGAACGTCTTCACCTTCGCCAAGGTTGCGGGACTGGCGGCAGTGGTGTTCCTGGGAATCTTTGTCGGCCGCAACGCCGAGGCGGTGGCCGCCAACTTCTCGAACTTCTGGCGCAACGCCTCGCTGGGCGCGCAGCACGAGGTGGGCGCCGGCATCTTCGTCGGCACCCTGACCGTGCTGGCGGTGGCGCAGGTGGGGTCACTGTTCTCCGCCGACGCCTGGAACAACGTTACCTTCGCCGCCGCCGAGGTCCGGAATCCGAAGCGCAACCTGCCGCTGGCGCTCGCTCTGGGTACGGGCACGGTGATCCTGCTCTACGTGCTGGCCAACGTCGCCTACCTGAACGTGCTGCCGCTGCACGGCGACAAGCATGCGAACACGCTGATGGGCCGCGGCATCCAGTACGCCACCGACGATCCCGAGCAGGCAGCCCTGCATCCTGAGGCGGCCGCGGACCGCGTGGGAACGGCGGTGATGCTGCAGATGTTCGGCGCCACCGGCGCGGCGCTGATGGCGCTGGCCATCCTGCTTTCCACCTTCGGCTGCAACAACGGGCTCATCCTCTCCGGGGCGCGTGTGTACTACGCTATGGCCCGCGACGGATTGTTCTTCAAGTCCGCAGGGAAGCTCCATCCCACCTACAAGACACCCGTCATGTCTCTGGCGGTGCAGGCGGTATGGACCTGCGCACTTTGCCTTTCCGGCACCTACAACCAACTGCTGGACTACATCATCTTTGCCGTGCTGGTGTTCTACATCCTGACCATCGTGGCGCTGTTCGTGCTGCGGCGGACGCGGCCGGATGCCGAGCGGCCTTACAAGGCCATTGGCTACCCCGTGCTGCCCGCGATTTATATTTTGATGGCTTTATTCATTGATGTAGTCTTGTTGCGCTACAAGCCGCAATTCACCTGGCCGGGGCTGATTATTGTGCTGTTGGGCATCCCGGTTTATTTTTTGTGGTCGCGCGGCGCGGCAGGGAAGAGGCCGGCACGGGCCGCGTAGGAATCCAAGGAGAGACGAGCGGATGGCAAATCTGCTGGCAACCAAGCCCCTGGACGTACTGATGGCGGAGGCGGGCGATACCAACGAACACGGGCTGAAGCGCGCCCTGGGTCCCCTCAACCTGATCACCCTGGGCATCGGCGCCATCATCGGAGCCGGCATCTTCGTGCTCACGGGCGAAGCGGCCGCCCAGTACGCCGGGCCGGCCATCATGCTCAGCTACGTACTGGCGGGCATCGGTTGCACCTTCGCCGGACTGTGCTACGCCGAGTTCGCCGCCATGATCCCCATCGCCGGCTCCGCCTACACCTACGGCTACGCCACGCTGGGCGAGATTTTCGCCTGGATCATCGGCTGGGACCTCATTCTGGAATACGCCTTCGGCGCGGCCACGGTGGCCTCCGGCTGGAGCAGCACGCTGGTGGCCTTCCTGCAGGACTACGGCATCAACCTGCCGCCGCAGATCTGCGACACGCCGGGCTCGGTGTGGGTGATGTACCAGGGACGCTGGGCGCCACTGAGCACGCTGACGGGCGTGCTGGAGGCCGCCCACGTCAATGCCGACTCGCTGCCGCACGCCGTCGCCGCCTTCAATCTGGTGGCCTTCCTGGCCATCATGGCGGTGACCACGCTGCTCATCGTGGGCATCAAGGAATCAGCCAACTTCAACACTGTCGTCGTTTTCATCAAGCTGATCGCCGTGGTCACCTTCATCGTGGTCGCCGGCTTCTACGTCTTCGGGCATCCCGACGTGGCGCGGGCGAACTGGAAGGAGTTCATGCCGCCGAACACCGGTAGCTTCGGCAGCTTCGGGTGGTCGGGGGTGCTGCGCGGCGCGGGCGTGGTCTTCTTCGCCTACATCGGGTTTGACGCCGTCTCCACCGCCGCCCAGGAGGCCAAGAACCCTCAGAAAGACATGCCCCTCGGCATTATGGGGTCGCTGATCATCTGCACCATCCTCTACCTGCTGGTGTCGGGGCTGTTGACGGCGGTGGCGCACTACTCGCGGCTGAACATCGGCGCCCCGGTCTCCCTCGCCATCCGGGAGACGGGGGTGAAGTGGGGCAGCTACGTGGTCAATGCGGGAGCCCTGGCCGGCCTGAGCACGGTGATGCTGGTGATGTTGCTGGGGCAGTCGCGCGTCTTCTACTCTATGGCCCACGACGGCCTGCTGTGGAAGTGGGCGGGCGACATCCATCCCCGATTCCGGACACCATGGAAGTCCACCCTGATCGTCGGCATCTGCGTGGCCTTCACCGGTTCGCTGGTGCCGATCGGCGACCTGGGCCAGCTGGTGAGCATTGGAACGCTGCTGGCGTTCGTCATAGTGTGCGCCGGAGTGCTGGTGCTGCGCAGGAAGCGGCCCGACCTCAAGCGCCCCTTCCGGACGCCCTGGGTGCCCTTCGTGCCTATCATGGGCATCCTGGTCTCCCTGGCGCTGATGCTGGGGTTGAAGGGCGTCACTTGGCTGCGCCTGGTGATCTGGCTTGTCATCGGCCTCGTCATCTACTTCACCTATGGAACCAAACACAGCCACGTGCAGCAGGCGCTGGCGGCCGGAGGCTCGGGCGGCGCAGGGAAGTAGGACTGGTTTCCTCGTAAGGCCCTCCGCGAAACGGCGGAGGGCCTTTTTGCTTTACAATCGCGCCCGGAGACAGGCGTGAAGCCGCTGCGCAACCTGAGAGTCGTGGGGCTGGCCCTGCTGGGACTGGCGCTGGTCGGGACCGCCGGCTTCCACTACCTGGAAGGCTGGTCCTGGTTCGACTCGTTCTACATGGTGGTCATCAGCTTGACCACGGTCGGCTATCAGGAAGTGCATCCGCTCTCGCACACCGGGCGCATCTTCAATCTGGGGCTGCTGATCTCGGGCGTGGGGCTGGTGTTCCTGGGTATCGGCGCGCTCACCCAGGCTTTGCTAGAATTCGAGCTGCAGCAATTCTTCGGAAGGCGCAGGATGGAACGCGACATCTCCCGGCTTTCGGACCACTACATCATCTGCGGCGCGGGGCGCGTGGGGCGGGCCGCCGCGGCGGAACTGGCGCGCAAGCCGGTTCCTTTCGTGATGGTGGAGAACAATCAGGCCAGGCTCGACCGCCTGAGTGAAGCCTGGCTAGTGCTTTCCGGCGACGCCACCCAGGAAGAGACGCTGCGCAAGGCGCAGATCGAGCGCGCCCAGGGGCTGGTGGCCGCCACCACCACCGACGCCATCAACATCTATATTGTGCTGACCGCGCGGGGCATCAACCCGCGGCTGAAGATCATCGCCCGGGCCAGCGAGGAGGGTGCGGAAAAGCACCTGCGCACCGCCGGCGCGGATTTCGTGGTCTCGCCCTATTCCTTCGCCGGACACCGCATCGCCCAGTCCTTCCTGCGGCCCAACGTCCTCGACTTCCTGGACATCGCCACCGCCCACGACCAGAAGCTGGAGGTGGAGATCGAGGAGGTCCTGGTGGAAGAAGGGTCGCGCGTGGCCGGGGTGAGCATCGGCGACTCCAGGATCCACGAGAGTATGGGCGTGATCATCCTGGCCATCAAGCGCGCGGGCACGGCGATGAGCTTCAACCCCGCGGCCAGCGACCGCATCCAGAGCGGCGACAACCTGATTGCCGTGGGACAGGCCTCCGGGCTGCGCCAACTCGAAGAAGCCGCGGCCGCCGGCGGACGCGGCGCCGGAAGCTGAGTGAAATCCCTGCCATGAAGATCGTCACCGCCGCCGAGATGCGGGAGATCGACCGCATCACCACGGAAAAGTTCGGGGTCCTCTCGCTCACCCTGATGGAGAACGCCGGCAGCGCGGTAGCCGAGTTTGTCCTCGAGGAGTATCCCGAAGCCAAGCGCATCGGCGTCCTCTGCGGCAAGGGCAACAATGGCGGCGACGGCTTTGTCGCCGCGCGCAAGCTGCACGAGGCCGGCCGGCAGGTGGATGTGCTGCTGCTGGCCGATCCCGCGGAGCTCAAGGGCGATGCGGCAGAGATGTTCCAGAAGCTGCCGGTGAAGGCAGTGGTGGCGCGCAGCGCGGGAGAGTTGAAGAGCGAGGCGGCGCTGCGAGTATTCAAGGCGGATGTCCTGGTGGACGCCATCTTCGGTACGGCGTTCAAGCCGCCCGTGAGCGAGTTCCACAAGGAGGCGTTCCAGAACATCTCCGTTCACTGGGAGCGCTGCGTCGCTGTCGATATCCCCTCCGGGGTCGATTGCGACACCTTTTCTCCGGCGACCGAAAGCAAGGAAGCCTACCTCCAGAGCTGCCGAGAGCGTGTAAAGGCTCAGCATTGTGTGACGTTCACCGCTGCCAAGCAGCGCCAAGTCTTCGATCCCGCGTTTGTCGACGGCCACATAGCCGTTGCCCACATCGGCACCCCCGAAGAGGCGATCCAATCACCCCTGCAGTTGCACGTAACCACTGCGTCGGACGCGATGCTCGGGTTATCCATCCGCTCGCCCTACGCGCACAAAGGTGTTTTCGGCCACGTGCTAGTGATCGGCGGGTCGATCGGAAAGACAGGCGCGCCTGCGATGGCAGCTCTCGCCGCGTTACGGTCCGGCTGCGGCCTGGCTACGGTCGCCACCGCCGCCTCTGCGTTGCCCATGGTTGCAGCCGTGGCGCCCGAGATCATGACCGAGCCGCTAGCCGAAACGGATGCCGGCACAGTCTCGCCCAAAGCTTTTAACTACGGGCGGATTGAGCAACTCCTTGCGGGCAAGGACGTTGTGGCGCTCGGCCCGGGGCTCTCGCGCCACCCGGAGACCGCGGAATTTGTGCGAGCATTTGTAAGCCGGTGTTCAATTCCAATCATCTTGGACGCTGACGGACTGAATGCGTTTGAAGGACACGCCTCCCTCCTGAAGAAACGCACCTGCGCGCTCATCCTCACGCCGCATCCGGGGGAGATGGCGCGTCTCTCGGGCCATCCCATCAGCAAGGATCCCGCAGATCGGATCCGAGTGGTGCGTGAGATCTCGAGTCAGTTCGGGGCAACTGTGGTTCTCAAGGGTTTTCGGACTCTGGTCGGGACGCAGGACGGCGAGGTCTGGGTCAACCCGACAGGCAACCCAGGCATGGCGACCGGCGGCACCGGGGACGTGCTCACCGGCATCATCGCCAGCCTGGTCGCGCAGGGGAAGGATTGGGCGTCCGGCAGAGGGCCGGAACCTACCAGCATCACATCAGCGGTCTACCTTCATGGTCTGGCCGGAGACTTGGCGGCTGACGAGATTGGTGCCGAAGCCATGATCGCTACCGACCTGATCCAATATCTCCCGGCAGCTTTCAAGGAACTCCGTGGCCGCGCTGACCAAGACCTCCAGCGAATCACCTGATGCCTGTGTACACCACCCATTCCGCCGCCGAGACCGTCGCCCTCGGCCGCAGGTTGGCCGCTCAGCTCAAGCCGCCGAAGCTGGTGATACTCCGCGGGGAGTTGGGCGCGGGGAAAACCACGCTGGTGAAGGGCATCGCCGAGGGATTCCACGCCGCGGCCGAGGAACAAGTCACCAGCCCCACCTTCACGCTGATTCACGAATACCGCGGACCCAAGGCCAACGTCTTCCATGTGGACCTCTACCGGGTGGACACCGAGCGCGAGCTCGAAACCCTCGGTCTGGACGACCTCTTCGACCGGCGCAGCGTCATCCTGATCGAGTGGGGAGAGAAGTTCGAGCGCTTCGAGCGCGAGCGCGACGCTGAAATCGTGTTGGAGCGGAAGAGTGAGAACGACAGGAAGATCGTTTTCACCACGGAGTCGCGGAGGCGCGGAGGAAGAAAGGAAAAAGGAAGAAGTAAAAAGGAAAAAGTGAAGACCGGGCGTCGTCAATAGGCTGGGTTTCCCTTTCCCTTTTTCCTTTCTATTCAGAATCCCATGATGTTGTAGCCGCAGTCCACGTAGAGGACCTCGCCGGTGATGCCGGAACCGGCGTCGGAACACAGAAACACCGCGGTTGCGGCCACTTCATTCACATCCACGTTGCGCTGCAGCGGCGCTCGTTCGGCCTGGGCCTTGAGCATGTCGCCGAAGCCGGAGATGCTGCGCGCCGCCAGCGTCTTGATAGGCCCGGCGGAGATGGCGTTCACCCGCACGCGCCGCTTGCCCAGGTCGTAGGCCAGGTAGCGGACGCTGGCTTCGAGTGCCGCCTTGGCCACGCCCATCACGTTGTAGTGGGGCACGACCTTTTCCGAGCCGTAATACGTAAGAGTAAGGATGCAGCCGCCGTCTTCCATGAGCGGGGCGGCGGCGCGCGCCAGCGCGATGAGGGAATAGACGCTGACGTCGTGGGCGATGCGGAAGCCCTCGCGAGAGGTGGCCAGGAACTCGCCCTTCAGCTCCTCGGCGGGCGCGAAGGCGATGCTGTGCACCAGGGCGTGCAGCTTGCCGTAGCGGGACTTGAGCTGGGCGAAGAGCTGCTCGACTTCTTCATCGCGCGACACGTCGCACTGGAAGGCCTCCGCGCCGGGCAGGGCGGCGATCAGGTCCTTGGCCTCCTCCGCCAGCCGCTCGTTCTGGTAGGTGATGACCAGCCGCGCGCCGGCGGCCTGCAACGCTTGCGCAATGGCCCAGGCGATGGACCGCTTGTTAGCCACTCCGAAGACCACGGCGGTGCGTCCTTCCATCGGATTCGACACGGTGGTTGTCTCCTCGTGAAAAGCAATCGCAAAGGATAGCAGTTAGCCGCGCTCGCTGTCGTGCTCCGGATTCGCGGGGACGACCTCGCCGTGGGCCCGTCCAGCGCCGACGTCGAGCGGCAGCGAGCCTCCGGCCGCCACCAGTTCCGGCTCCAGGTAGCGCTCCGGCGGCGCCACCGGCCACATGGCGGTGACGGCGGCGACGGCGTACATCGTTGCCACCACAAAGAATCCGACGGAGAGCGCCAGCTTGTGCGCGGCGATACCGACCAGGTAGCCGAAGGCCATCTGTAAAACCGTCCCGGCGAAGTAGAAGGTGTTCTGCACCCGTCCCATGAAGTGCTTGGGGACGATCTCCATCAAGGTGCTGGAGATGGCGATGCCGCCCACGCCGCGCGCCGAGCCCATCAGCGCGTAGATGGCGACGGCGATCCCCAGCCAGTGGGAGAACGGCAGCACAAGCAGGCTGGCGGCCAGCAGCGCCATGGAGAATCCCACCGAGTGACGCGATCCCGCCTTACGTATGATCAGCGGAGAATACAGCACGCTCAGAAAGGCGCCCAAGCCCCATCCTCCGTTGAGCCAGCCGTAGCCCACGGCTCCGGCGTGCAGGATGCGGTCGCTGAGCGGCGCGGTGATCACGCTTTGCGTCAGCATGGCGCCGATGAACAGCGCCCAGCTCGTCCCCAGCAACACCACGTAGGGCTTCCCTTTGAGGAAGCCGATGCCTTCGCGCAGCTCGTGGAAGTAGCGCCCCACCATGCCCTCGGGTCTGGGGCCGGTCTCGGGGTGCTCGACCACGTGCCGGCCGCGGCGCACGAAGAGATAACAGAGGAACGAGGCCGCGTAGGTGGCGCAGTCGATCAGCAGCACGCCGCCCAGTCCGATGTGGTCGTACACGAAGCCCACCAGCGCGCCGGCCATCAGCCATCCCCCCTGCACCCCGGCCAGCAGGAAGGTGTTGGAGTGGACGAACTCCGACTCCGGTGTCATCTCCTGGATGAGGGCGGTGATGGTGGGCCAGAACATCCAGAAGCCGGTGGCCACCAGCATGCTCATCAGGTAGAGCTGCCAGGTGTGGACCGGGCCGCGCAGTGCCAGCACCGCCACCACCAGCACCACAGCGCCGCGGCCCAGGTCGAGCAGCATCAGCAGGTGGCGGCGGTCCTCGCGATCGATGATCACGCCGGTGAAGGGCAGCATGAGCATCCCGGGAAGCGTGGTCAGCACCGCCAGCAGCCCCAGGTCCATCTCCGAATGCGTCTTCTGCAAAATGGACCAGGTGACGGCGGCGGTGTTCATGCCGCTGCCCAGCATGGAGATGACGTTGGCGGCGAAAATGAAACGCAGCGGCCGGTTGCGGAGGATGTTGCGCACTTGGTTTACTGTAGCAAGAAATGGAGTGCGCCAAATGCGGCAGCCGGCTAGGCCGGAGAAAATTTATCGGCGGGGAAGACCCAAAACGACCCCATAATGGCCCCAGCAGGCTCCCCGTCCACGGGAGGTGGGAAGCTGCGCGCCTCAGCGACTCGAGTCCTGCGTTTGGCAGCGCTGGTGGGTTGTGCCGCGGTCCTGTGGGCCGGCACCCCGAGCGTCGGCCCTCCCAGTTCCGTCTCCACCGCCTACCTGCGCAACCAACTGGTCAGCTTCAACCTGGCCCCGATCCCAAAAGGCCAGCAGCCGTTCTCCTTCGGTCCCTGGCGGTTCGGCGCGCGGGTCTCCGACCGCAAGCCGCGCGATGCGCGGCTGAACCTGTACCTGGTGTCTCCGGGAGCGCTGCATCAGGCCGAGGGCTATGAGGACTTCGGCCACAACGACATCATCAACGCCCTGCCCCCGGAGGGCGCGGTGGTGGAGTGGGACGTCTATTGGGTCATCGTCCTCGACCCGGCGCTCCAGGAAGATATCCGCAGCGAGCAGGAGCTGATCGTGCAGGCCCAGGATGGATTCACGCCCGGCGACCTCTTTGAGTTCCAGGACGTCCCCGGCCACGCCTTCCTGCGCGCGTTCCTGAACATTGATTCGCTCGACGGCCTGGCGCCCTACCGGCTGAAGGATGGGCACCTGCCCCGGGTGCTCATCGTGCCCGCCGGCTTCGCCATCCGCGCCAGCGCCGCTCCGCCGGAAGCCGGCAACCCAGAACCTCCCCCGGCGGACGGGAAATAAGCCCCGACTATCCTTGCGCATCCCCGCTTCCGGGGGATAGGATGCGCGCGGGCGAGGATTTTTGCCCTTTTTCCCTCCTCGAGGTGAGCCATGAGGCTTCGAACCACCCTGCTGGCCTCCATGTTGGGTCTGATGCTGCTGGCGCTGCCCGCCTCCGCCCAGGTGAACAAGATTGTGATTCCCGCGGGGTCGCCGGAAGACCTGGCGCTGCAAGCCATCACCAACGAGCAGGACGCGCAGAAGCGCATCGCGCTCTATGAGGAGTTCGTGGGCAAGTTCTCCTCCAATCCAGCGGCGGTGGCCTATGGGAACTGGCAGCTCTCGCAGCTCTATCTGGCCGCCGGCAACGCCGCCCGGGCCCTGGAGGTCGGCGACAAAGCGGTCGCGGCCATGCCCGGGGAACTGGACTTGTTGGCCTCCCAGGTGACCGTAGCCCAGCAGATGAAGGACTACGCCAAGATCGTGGACTACGCCGCGCGCGGCGGCACGGCCTTCCAGGGCATCGGCAAGCAGCCCAAGTCCGAGGCCATGAGTGACGCCGATTTTGCCGCCGCAAACAATCAGTTGCGCGAGGAAGCCCGCTCCAACCACGAGTACATGGAGGGCGCCGCCTACAACGCTATCGCCGCTGAGACGGACGGCAAGAAGCGCATGAGCTACATCGAACGCTTCCATACCGCGTTTCCGGGCTCCCGCTATCAGGACCAGGTGACCCAGTACGCCATGATTTCGCTGCAGCAGATGAACGACCGCGCCGGCCTGATCGCCTTCGGAGAGAAGTCCCTGGCGGCCGACCCCAGCAACGTCACCACCCTGCTGCTTTTGGCCGAGACCATAGCCGAGGACGCGAAGATGCGCCCCAAGGCCCTGGAATACGCCCGCAAGGCCGTGGCCCTGACCAAGACCGAGGAAGCCGGCGCCGACCCCAAGAAGGCCCTCCTGGTGGCCAGCGCCCACTCCGTGCTGGGGTTTGTCCTGGTGATGCAGGGCAGCTACGACGCTGCCATCCCGGAGCTCAAGGCGGCGGCCGGCCCGCTGAAGGAACAGGATGCCGCCGAGTCCCGCATCCTCTATTGTCTGGGCCTGAGCTATGCCAAGCTCCGGCGCTACACCGAGGCCCGCGTTTATCTGACCCAGGCCTCCAGCATTCCCGGTCCTTTCCAGAAGTACGCGCGCGAGATGCTGGCGCAGGTAAATGCATTGCGCGCCAAGGGCCAATAAGACCTTAAGGAGACATTCAAGGATGGCGACCCCGACCCCGGCGGCAAACGAATCCCCCATCGAGATCACGCGGCAGAACTTCCGCCTGGCGGCCACCAAGCTCGGCTTGGACGCCGACACGCAGACCCTGCTCTCCACGCCCTTCCGCGAGATCCGGGTGGAGGTCCCGGTGCGCATGGACGACGGCAGCCTCAAGGTCTTTGAGGGCTACCGGGTGCAGCACAACGGGGTGCGCGGCCCGACCAAGGGCGGCATCCGCTACCACCCGGCGGTGGACATTGACGAAGTGCGCGCCCTGGCCGCGGCCATGACCTGGAAGACGGCGGTGGTGAACATCCCCTTCGGCGGCGCCAAGGGCGGCGTGGCCTGCGATCCCAGCAAGATGTCGCAGAAGGAGCTGGAGCGGCTCACCCGGCGCTTCACCTCGCGCATCCAGATCCTGCTCGGGCCCTACCGCGACATCCCCGCCCCCGACGTCAACACCAACGCTCAGACCATGACCTGGATCTTCGACGAGTACGGCAAGTCGCACGGTTACACTCCCGCCTGCGTCACCGGGAAGCCGGTGGAGCTGGGCGGCTCCCAGGGCAGGGAGCAGGCCACCGGCCGGGGCGTCTCCTTCATGGTGCGCGAGGTTTCGCGCGACGTCTGCCAGCAACTCAAGAACCTGCGAGTGGCGGTGCAGGGCTTCGGCAACGTGGGGTCGAACGCCGCCCTGCTCATCACCGCGCTGGGATGCCGCGTCGTAGCTGTTTCCGACGTGCGCGGCGGCGTCCACAATCCCGCGGGAATCAACGTCCGCGACCTGCTGCTGCATTCGAAGGCCACGGGCTCAGTGGTGGGCTTCCCGGGAACCGAGGCCATCTCCAACGAGGGCCTGCTGGAGGTGGATTGCGACGTCCTGGTCCCGGCGGCGCTCGAGTGCGTCCTCAACGGCGAGAACGCCCACCGCATCAAGGCCAAAGTGGTGGTCGAGGGCGCCAACCTGCCCACCACGCCCTCCGCCGACGCCATCTTCGAAAAGCGTGGCATCACCGTCGTCCCCGACATCCTGGCCAACGCCGGCGGCGTCACCTGCTCCTACTTCGAGTGGGCGCAGAACCTGCAGCAGATCTTCTGGGACGAGGACTACGTCAACCAGGAGCTGGAGAAGTACATGGTGCGCGCCTACCAGAGCGTGGCCGAGCGCGCCAAGAGAGAGAAGATGTCCCTGCGCACCGCCGCCTACTGCATCGCCGTGGAACGGGTGGCACGGGCGGAGAAGCTCAGGGGGACGTAGAGCCAGCCAGTGGCGAGGTGCGAGTTCGAGCAGAGAGGCCCGAGGAAGCCGGTCATCCTGAGCGAGTCCCCGAGCCCAGGCGACGGCGCCGGGGCTGTTTTTGGGTGGTGTCCCAATTTGGGGGTGTTCAATATTGAACGCCTTGGTTTCTTGCCCCCACTCGATTTTTTTCTGTTTCATTGGCGGGGGAATAGGGTAGAATCCATGTGTTCCTGGGCCGGAGGAGTTTGATCTGGCCATTTCGGGCCCCGTTTTTCCATACCTGGGTTTTTCATTATGTTGACTTTTCCGGAGGATTCCATGTCGCTTCGTGTCGAAGGTTCCGTCGTCCGCAAGGCAGTAGTCATTCTGGTTCTGGCGCTGGTGGCCGCCCTGTTGGTTCCCGCCGCGCTGGGGCAGAGTAGCGATCAGCCCGTTCCCAAAGTAGAAATCTTTGCCGGCTACGCCTGGATGAATCCGGGCGCCTCAGTATGGGATCCACCACCAGCCAGCTTCTTCTGTGGGTCCCTTGGATGTCGCTTGAGATCCATACCCTCAGGGCTCGGCACCAGCGCCACCATCACCGCGACCGACCACTGGGGCCTTACCCTCGATTTCGGTGCGCACTGGGGCCCGAACAGCACCATATACACGTTCATGGCTGGCCCACAGGTCAAGTGGCGTAGGGAACACGTCTCTCCCTTCCTGCACGCCCTGGTTGGCTACCATCACCTGAATTGGGCGGGCTTGGGCAGTGGCATCGGTTTGGCTGCGGGCGGCGGACTCGACCTCCACGTAAACCGCTGGCTGGACTTCCGCCTGATCGAAGCCGACTACATGTGGGCTCACCACAGTCAAGCCTTGTCGACCGAGTTTAGCGGGGTGCGCCTGCGCACTGGCTTGCTGTTCAAGCTGGGGGGGGAACGGGAGCTTCCCAAGAGTTGCAGCGTGAGCGTCGTGCCCATGGAAGTGATGGCGGGCGAGCCGGTGCAAGTCACCGCCAGCGG
>DASYVL010000105.1 GCA_035937135.1 Terriglobales bacterium | reverse complement strand
GGATTTTTGGGTCGGGACGGCTTGCGGGGTCTCGGCCTGAAGCACCGAGGCCGCCAGTAGAATCACCAGCAGGCTGGCTGCGAGGGAACCGAGCTTCCGGGACATAACGAGGCCTCCACCGAAAGGGATTGACTCTGCAATTATACCTGAGGAGAATGGCCGCTGTGCTTCCCGGTCATCCTTTCATGTTATTGGCTACAAAGAACTTGGGCGATTTCACCGGAGCTTAACAAGGGAGGTTCAGGATGAGTGCCCAAGCCGCATTCCCGGTCCCGCAACCGAACTGGTGGTCGCGCAATTGGAAGTGGTTTGTCCCTGCCGGCTGCCTCACGCTGATTCTCCTGTTCTGCCTTTTTCTCGGGCTCATCATTACCATCGTCATGGGCTCCATCAAGTCCTCGGACGCCTACAAGCAGGCGGTGGCCAAGGCCCGGGCCAACCCCACCGTGGTGGAGAAGCTGGGCACGCCCATCGCCGAAGGGTACTTCGTCAGCGGCAACATCAACGTGGAGAACGACTCCGGCAATGCCGACCTCCAGATTCCCATTTCCGGGCCCAAGGGCAAGGCGGTAATCCACGCGGTGGCCAGCAAGAGTGCGGGCAAGTGGGAGTACTCGCGGCTCACCGTCACCATCGAGGGCCAGCCCGAGCTCGACCTGCTGGAACCCGCGCCCGGTCCGGAACAGTGAGCAGGGGGTTGTGCGGACGCGGGCGACGCGCCCGCGTCCCCGTTGGTGTCTAACCAGAGCAGGGGACGGCTGGCCGCCAAGGCGGGTCCTGCCGGGATGTGATATAAGCAAAGAGAGCGCGTTCGCCGCGCAAAAAACCAGCAACGATGAGGTCCCTCCTGAGACGGCTTGCCATCTTCCTAGTGTTCCTGACCACCTGTTTGTTCGTCGCCGTGTCCGCCTGGGCCGCGGGCCCGCCGCCTGCCCCGGCCCCCAACCTGCTCCTCGACACCATGCAGCAGGAGCTCACCCGTGCCATGCGCGAGCTGGGCAAGGCCAACCCGCCGCCATATTTCATGAGCTATTCGGTGAGCGAGCACCAGTACGCCTCCATCTCGGCTACGCAAGGGGCGCTCTACAACTCTGCGGCGGCCCGGATACGAAGCCTGGACGTCTCGGTGCGGGTGGGCAGCCCGGCGCTGGACAACACACACAGTGAGAACCGCGCCTCCGGCCTGACCGCCGCCCTGCTGCCGGTGGAAGACGACCGCGACGCCATCGCCCGCGTCCTCTGGCTCACCACCGACCGCCAGTACAAACAGGCCGCGCGCACCTTCGACCAGGTCAAGACCAGCTCCGAGGTGCGCACCGACGAGGAAGACAAGTCCCCGGACTTCTCCCAGGAGCAGCCGCAGGCGCACGTGGCCCCGCCCGTCCCCATCGCGGGCTTCGGCCGCGCCGCCTGGGAAGCCAAGGCCCGGCGCTACTCCGCCCTCTTCGTCAAGTATCCCGAGGTCTATCGCTCGGTAGTGACGGTGATCGTGGACAGCGCCACCCACTACTTCGTTTCCAGTGAAGGCTCGCGCATCGAGAGCCAGCGCCCGCAGGTGCGCCTGATCCTCTACGCCGAGACCCGCGCCGAGGACGGCATGGACTTGCTGCGCAATGAAACCTTTGACGGGAGCAGCTTCGACCGCCTGCCCTCCGACGCTGTGGTCGAAGCCAAGATCCAGAAGATGGCCGAGGACCTGAAGAACCTCCGCACCGCTCCCCTGGTGGAGCCCTTCAGCGGGCCTTCGCTGCTTTCCGGCCGCGCCGCCGCCGTCTTCTTCCACGAGGTCCTGGGGCACCGCCTGGAGGGCCAGCGCCAGCGCGGCGACCAGGAAGGCCAGACCTTCACCAAGAAGGTCAACCAGGAGGTACTGCCCACGTTCTTGAGCGTGGTGGATGACCCCACCCTGAAGGAACTCGGCGGGATCGAACTCAGCGGCTGGTACGACTTTGACGACGAAGGCGTCCCCGCGCAGCGCACCGAGGTGGTCCAGAACGGCATCCTGCGCCAGTTCCTGATGTCGCGCATGCCCATCAAGGGCTTTTCCAAGTCCAACGGCCACGGCCGCGCCCAGGACAACTACGTTCCCGTCGGACGCCAGGGCAACCTGATCGTCACCTCCACCAAGACGGTTCCCGATGCGCAGATGCACGAGATGCTGATTGCCGAGGTCAAGAAGCAGAATAAACCCTACGGCCTCTACTTCGAGGACATCGCCGGCGGCTTCACCCTGACCACGCGCCAGCTTCCCCAGGCCTTCCAGGTGCTGCCGCTGATGGTGTGGCGCGTCTACCCGGACGGCCGGCCGGACGAGCTCGTGCGCGGCGTCGATATCGTGGGAACGCCGCTGGCCTCGCTCAACCGCCTGGTACTGACCGGCGATGTCACCCAGGTCTTCAACGGACAGTGCGGCGCCGAATCCGGATACGTTGCCGTCTCCGCCGCCTCGCCCGCCATCCTGTTCTCCGAGCTGGAAGTGCAGAAGAAGGCCAAGTCCAATACCCGGCCGCCCATCCTGCCGCCCCCGGCCTTTGAGAAGATCCCGCCGCCTGGGATCCTCCCGGCGCCTCCGGATCCGGCGCAGAAACCTGGGGTGAAGCCGTGACCGTCCGCCGCACACTCCGCCTGCTCCTGACAGCTTTTTTGCTGGCGTCGCCCCTGGGGACCGCGGCGCAGGCGGTGGCCAAGCCGAATGCCGCCCAGCCGGCCGCGGACGATCCCGTACTGCGCGCCATGCTCTCCGAGCTCGGGCGCTCCAAGGAGAAGCTCCAGCTCAAGGCGATGCAGCGTCCGTATTACATCGAGTACTCGGTCAGCGACATCCAGGCCTACTCCGCCGACGCCACCTTCGGCGCCCTGCGCCTGGAGCAGGGACAGCGCGCCCGGCTGCTACGCGCCGTGGTCCGCATCGGCAACTACACCCAGGACAGCTACTTCGGCCAGGGCGAGGGCTATGTCGAGGTCGTGCCCCAGGAGAACGATGAGCTGGCCTTGCGCCACGTGCTCTGGCTGGCCACCGACACTGCCTACAAGAACGCCCTCGAGGCCCTGACCCTCAAGCAATCGATGCTCAAGGACCTGGTGGTGGAGCAGCAGGTGGATGACTTCTCCCGCGAACCCGCCATCCAATCCATCCAGCCGCTGATCAAGAACGAGGCCGACTCCAAGCGCTGGCGCGAGATGGCGCGCTCCACCTCCGCGCTCTTCCGCCGGGACCCGCAGGTGGATTCCTCCGAGGCCGGTTTCCGCGCCCAGATCAACAACCGCTACTTCGTGAACACGGAAGGCTCCATCACGCGCAAGGGCGTTGCCACTTATTTCTTCTACTTCGGCGGCGGCACGCAGTCGCCCGACGGGATGCGCCTGCAGCGCTCGCAGGGATACGTGATGGCCCGGCCCGAGGAGCTGCCGTCGCCGGAGAAGATCCGCGCCGACGCCGGAAACGTTCTCGACACCCTGGCGGCTCTGCGCCTGGCGCCCGTGGTCGAGGACAGCTATGTCGGCCCGGTCCTGTTTTCCTCCGACGCCGCCAACACCGTCTTCAACACTCTGGTGGTGCCGGCCATCACCGGCGACAAGCCTCAGCCCGGCGATCCCGCCCGCACCTCGGGCGACTACGCCTCGCGCTTCAAGAGCCGCGTCCTGCCCCCGTTCCTTTCCCTGGTGGATGACCCGACCGTCACCCGCTTCCAGGATCAGACCCTGGTGGGCAGCTACAGCGTGGACGATGAGGGCGTGAAGGCGCAGCCGGTCACCGTGGTGGAGAACGGCACGCTGGTGAACTATCTGATCGGGCGGCGGCCCATCCGCGACTTCCCGCACTCCAACGGGCACGGTCTGGCCGCGCCGGGCGGGTCCGCCCGCCCCGCCATCGGCAACCTGTTCGTGCGCGCCTCTGAGTCCTTTCCCGTGGAGCAACTGAAGAAGCGCATGCTCGACAAGTGCCGCGACCAGGGACGCCCCTACGGGTATCTAGTCGAGACCACGGGCCCCGACCTCGCGCCCCGCCTGCTCTACCGGGTTTACGTGAAGGACGGCCACCAGGAGCTGGTGCGCGGCGCCGTCTTCGGCCAGCTCGACGCCCGTGCCCTGCGCAACGACCTGTTGGCCGTCGGCAATGATGCCGATGTGGAGGGCCGGCCCGACCCCGTCCCCAACTCCTTGGTCACTCCCTCGCTGCTCTTTGAGGAGCTGGAGATCAAGCGCGCCGACCGCGTCCGCGAGAAGCTGCCGCAGTATCCGCCGCCCGCGCTGGCCGCGGGGGCGCCCGCTGTCGCTCCGGCCGGGAAGTCGAACTAGGAGGGAAGGAAGTCAGTTATGGCGGAGAAGTTCCGGAGCTATGACGACTTCTTCGCCTTCTACGTGCAGCAGCACAGCCATCGCGGCAACCGCCTGCTGCACGCCGCAGGGACCACGCTGGGCCTAGCCGTCCTGGTCGGCGCCTTCGCCCTCGGGCATCCCTGGCTGGCCCTGCTCTGGATCCCCATCGCTTACGGCCTGGCCTGGACCGGCCACTTTCTGGTGGAAGGGAACCGCCCCGCCACCTTCGGACACCCCTGGTGGTCCTTCATCAGCGACTTCCGCATGCTCGCCCTGATGTTCACTGGCGGCCTCGACCCCTGGCTCAAGCGCCCCGTCCCAGGCCGCGGGGATGCGGGCGACTCGCCCGTATAACTCCTCCCAATCACCACAGACTCTGGCGCAGGCGTCCTCGCTTTTGCAGGCGGGCAAAGCGCGGCTTCCGTAGCGCTGGCGTCTCGCCGCCAAAGGCGCAGCCGCCCTCGCGCTCGGAAAGCCTCGCGGCCCCGGTGCTCGCCTGGATCGGCGTTGCTGGCTTGGTCGGATTTGTCAGCCTGACTCTCGCGAATCTGGCGCTCCTGTCCCTGCCCGTTTGGCAGCGCCTGTACCGCCCTGCCTCCCCTCGCGCATGACCGTGTGACACCGGCGTCCTCGCCCGCGCGATCTAGCAAAGCCTCTGGGGCACAAGTGTCTTCGCCGGTGCTCGCGTTAGCCCTCGCGGTTCTGGTATAAACTGCGCTTTGTGCGGGTATTGGGAGTAGATTGCGGCAGCGAGCTGACCGGTTACGGTGTGGTCGAGCAGCGCAACGGCCGCGGGCTTACCTGCATCTCCGCCGGGGTCATCCGCCTGAAGACCCGCGATCCGCTGGCCCGGCGTCTAGCGCGCGTTTTCGAGGAGCTGGGTAGCGTGATCCGCGCCCACCGTCCCGATGTGGTCGCCATCGAAGATGTCTTCTACGCGGTCAACGCCAAGTCGGCGCTCAAGCTCGGACACGTTCGCGGCGTCGCCATGCTGGCCGCCGCCGTCCACGACCTGGAGGTCGCCGAGTACGCGCCCCTGACCATCAAGTCCGCGGTCGTGGGATACGGCAAGGCGGAAAAGTCCCAGGTGCAGCAAATGGTGAAGCGCCTGCTGAAACTCGACGAGATCCCCGAGCCTCCCGACGTGGCCGACGCCCTGGCCATCGCCATCTGCCATCTGCACACCGCGGCTACGCTGGAGCGCCAGGCCGCCGGAGGCCGCCGCGCCCGCCGATGAGACTCGAGTCCCCAACAGATTCCGGCTGGAGGACCCGCGGCCCGGCGCTGCTCACGTTGCTTCTCTGGGCTGGGAGCGGCCTGGCTCCCGCGCAGAACTCCAGCCCCGCGCCCGACGCCGCTCCCGCGCTTCCTTCGGTGGCCTTCACTCAGGCTTTCCCGCGCGCCACGCCCGCGTATCTCTCTCTGCGCATCGATTCCGCCGGACACGCTGCCTACGAGTCCCGCCGCGAGGAAGGCGAGCCGGGCCAGCCCGAACTGGGCGAACCCTACCGTAGCGAATTCGTGATCTCCGAGGCCACCGCGCGCCGCATCTTCGCCCTGGCCGAAACGCTCAACTACTTCCAGGGCGACTGGGACTTCAAGAAACACCGCATCGCCGACACCGGGCGCAAAACCCTGCTCTACTCTGACTCCACTCGCACCCATCAGACCACCTACAACTGGTCCGAGAATCACGACGTGCAGGAGCTGACGGATATTTTCCAGGGCATCGCCACCACCCAGGAGGCCGCCTATGAACTCGACCGCCTGCGCCGCTACGACCGCCTGGGCCTGAACAACCAGTTGGAGCGTATGGAGGAGATGGCCAAGAGCGGATGGCTGCGCGAACTCCACGTCATCGCCCCGCTGCTCGAAAATATCGCTAACGACCGTGAAATCATGCACATAGCGCGCCAGCGTGCTCAGCACCTGCTGCAGTTGGCCGCCTCCCCACCCCCCGCCACCCTGCATTGACCGCGACCTCCGGAACAACTCGGGGTTAGAATCAGTGCATCCCAAGTATCAGAATCCCAGGAGATTCTGTATGAAGTTCGGCAGGGTAGGCCTAGCGCTTCTGACGGCCGCCGCTTTGGTCGCGGGTGTCCTCCCGCCCAAGGCCCTGGCAGACTCCAACGCCCGCATCGTTCGCCTGAGTTACGTGGACGGCGAAGCCCAGATCGACCGCCGCGACGGACGCGGCTTCGAGCACGCCTTTCTCAACATGCCGCTGGGCCCGGGCACCCGAGTGTCTACTCGCGACGACGCTCGCGCCGAGATCGAGTTCGAGGACATGAGCACCGTCCGCCTCACCCCGGGCACCCTGGTCGAGACTCAGTCGCTGGACCTGCGTTCCTCCGGCGCCAAGTACACCCTGGTGGACCTCCAGGACGGCACCGCCTATTTCAACATCCGCAAGCGGGATGATGACAACGACTTCCGCGTCACCACCGGACGCCGCGAGTTCAGCCTCACCCGGGCCGCGCGCTTCCGTCTGCGCGTGGACCGCTCGCAAGTCGTCCTCGCTGTCTTCGCGGGCGAGATCGAAGTTGTCGGCGAGGGAGGGCACCTTACCGTCCGCAAGAATGAGACTCTTACCCTGGACCTCGACGACCCGGCGCGCTACTTCCTGGCCAAGGGCGTCTCCAGCGACCGCTACGACGATTGGGACCAGGAGCGCGACGAGTACCGCGACCGCTACGCCAACGTCGGCAACTACCGCGGCTACTCCTCCGCCTACAGCTATGGCGTCAGCGATCTGAACTACTGGGGCAGCTACACCAACATCTCGGGCTACGGCTACATGTGGCGCCCTAACTACTACGGCGTGAACTGGAATCCCTACGCGAACGGCGCCTGGTACTGGTATCCGGGCTACGGCTATATCTGGGTCTCGGCCTACCCCTGGGGCTGGATGCCCTTCCGCTACGGCAACTGGTACTACATCGGCGGACACGGCTGGTGCTGGCGTCCGGGGAACCAATGGCACCACTGGTCGCCCGTGGTGGCAGTCCACAATCCGCCTCCGGGACATCTCATGCCCACCCCTCCGCCGCCCACCGGCCGGCGGGATCCAGTTGTCGTGGGCCACGGCCCGGCCACCATCCTGCCTCCAGAGGATCTCGGTCCACGCCGCGGCGTTAGAGATCCGAACGTCCTCGGTAAAAA
>DASYVL010000104.1 GCA_035937135.1 Terriglobales bacterium | reverse complement strand
GCCATCGTCCAGAACGGTACGCTGGAGGAAGGCGTCATGTACCTGCAGAAGCCCTTCATCCTGAACGCACTCACCCACAAGGTGCGCGAGGTGCTTAACCGCTCCACCGCGGAGCCGGAGCGGGAAGCGTTGCACAAGCCGGATGCGCCCGGTCGCGAGGAAGCGTGGCCCATCCGCGGAGACGCCGGCGGACCGGCGCCGCGCTTCGCCGTCCATCTGCCGCTGCGCTACCGCGTCGCGGGCGAGGACCAGTGGTCCTCGGGCGCGCTGGAGAACGTGAGCCGCTCCGGGCTCCTCTTCCACGCCGATCAGGCGCTCCCCGCCAACGCCCAGATCGAGATCACGCTCACCCTGCCGGTGGAATGGGCGGGCCGCGCCGCGCCCGAGGTCCTCTGCCGCGCCGAGGTGGTGCGCCTGGCCAAGGCCAAAGAGAAGGTGCCGCCGCCCGCCTTCGCCGCCCGCATCCTGGACTATTCCCTGCTCAACGGCCACGACTCCTTCGCCTCCGCCGCCAACGCCTGAGCGACTTCCATCACAGAGTTGCTCATCTAATCTCTCGGAGGGGCACGGCTTCAGCCGTAAGGAGCTCATGGAAATGGGGGCTTTAGCCCCCTAGGGCAGGATCACCGGGGGCTGGCCCGGCCCTTCAAGCTCATAAGTTTCTTTGGGGTGCCCCACCCTTGTCGCTCCCGGTTTTGGAGCGACAGCGCCTGCCCTGAGCGAAGCCGAAGGGGTGGGGACGTCTCAGGCTCACCGCGCCCGGAAACGAGAGCGTCTGGGTGTTATGCTGGCCGCAGTGCGGGCGACGATGACCCCCACCCTCCGCCAAAACCCGGCGAAAGGGTGGGGCAACCCCGAAGAGCAGCGATCACCGTGAAAGAGTAAATATCAACCCAGGGGGAGCGCCTTGGCCTGGAGGCTTCTCTAGACTTCCGTTCTACGGGCTTGGACACGATGTACCTGCCTCAGTAATGGAGCGTGCGAACCCCGCTCGCCCTCACCGCCCGTAGTGATACGTGATCTTGACTGCACCTGGCTTAGCAGAGAGTGCTCAGCGGCCCTCAGCCCACGCGGAGTCCCGCCCGGGCTTGGTGGGCATTCTCCCTCGCCTTTACAATGCTCGTCCCTGACCTTTTTTCTCTGGGGCTTGGAGGGAAACGTGTCTCACGCCCGTGCATCCCGAATCTTCACACTGGTAACGCTCACGCTTTGCCTGACGCCGTGGACCCTGGCTCAATCCCCCGCGGCTCCCGCCCCCGGAGGCCTTCCTGCGCCTTCCGGCACCGAGCAGAGCGGGAATCAAGCCCCGCCTGTGACCTTGACGCTCGAGGACGCCTTGCAGCGCGCCCGAGTCAACAGCCCGCAATTCCATGCCGCAGTCACCGAAGCCGGGATCGCGCACGAGCAAAAGGTGCAGGGGCGCGCCGCTCTGCTGCCCTCGGTCACCTACAGCGCCCAGTACTTCTACACCCAGGGGAACGGGACGCCGGCCGGGCGGTTCATCGCCAACAATGGAGTCCATGAGTACGTGAGCCTGGGGAACGCCCATCAGGTGGTCGCCCTGGCTCAATTCGCCGAGTACCGGCGCGCTTCCGCTGCCGAGGCTCTGGCAAGAGCCAGGGCGGAGGTCGCCGCGCGCGGGCTGGTGGTCACCGCGGTCCAGAGCTATTACGGCCTGGTGGTGGCCCAGCGCAAGTATGCGACAGCCCAGGAAGCGGCAGGGGAAGCGCAGCGCTTCCTCAGCATCAGCCAGGCGCTGGAGCGGGGCGGCGAAGTGGCTCACTCGGACGTGATCAAGGCCCAGTTGCAGGCGAACGACCGTCAAAGAGACTTCCAAGAGGCGCAGCTGGCCATGGAGAAGGCGCGCCTTTCGCTGGCGGTGCTCCTGTTCCCAACCTTCTAGCAGAACTTTTCCGTGGTGGACGACCTCCGCATCCCGCTGCGCCTGCCCTCCCTGGCAGAGATCCGGCAACTGGCGGAGCCCAACAACCCGGACCTGCACGCTGCGCTGGCCGCGGTCCAGCTTGCCAACCAGGACGTTGCCGTTGCCTGGAGCGGACACCTGCCCTCGCTGAGCTTCGATTACTTCTATGGGATCGACGCCAACCGCTTGGCGACTCGCACGGGCAGCATCCGGAACCTGGGCTACGCCGCAAGCGCGACCCTGAACCTGCCGATATGGAATTGGGGAGCCACGCAGAGCAAGGTGCGCCAGGCGGGACTGCGCCGCCGGCAGGCCCGGCTGGAGTTGAGCGCCGCCCAGCGGCAGTTGCTGGCCAACCTGCATGCCTTTTACGGGGAGGCGGAGGCCGCCCGCTCGGAGCTGGAAACCTTGCGCAGCTCCGCTGAGCTGGCCTCCGAGAGCCTGCATCTGACCACGTTGCGCTACCAGGCCGGGGAAGCTTCGGTGCTGGAGGTGGTAGACGCGCAGAACACAGCCACCCAGGCGCGCAACGCGTACGATGATGGCGAAGCGCGCTATCGGGTTGGTCTGGCTGTTCTTCAGACACTGACAGGCAGCTACTGAGTCACAAGGAGAATCCCTATGAAAGACGTCAAGTGGATCGTTTCAGCGATGTTCGCGCTGGCCTTGCTTTTGGGGGCGAGCGCGCCAGCCCAGGCAAAAAAACTTAAGAAGTCAGATTTGCCTGCGGCAGTTCAGAAGACCGCGGATGAACAGAGCGAGGGAGCTATGATCCGCGGCTATACCCGCGAGCTGGATGGGGGCAAGGTGGTGTACGAAGTGGAGATGACCGTCCAAGGCCACTCCCGGGACGTGACCATTGCCCCAGACGGGAGCGTAGTCGCGGTCGAAGAAGAGGTTGCTGTGGACGCGCTGCCTGCCCCGGTGCGCGAAGGCCTCCAGAAAAAGGCGGGAGCCGGCGCCATCGCAAGAGTCGAGTCAATCACCAAGCATGGCAAGCTGGTGGCCTATGAAGCGGACGTGCGCACTGGCAAGAAGCGCTCGGAAATCCAGGTCGGCCCCGACGGCAAACCCCTCGCCCATAAAGAATAGCCTGCCGGGCACCCTGGAAGCGAGCCAGCCGGGATGGACCGGGAGCGGGATTCCGAAGTGGCCCGGGAGGAGCTTCTGAACCCGTATCATATGGACCTATGGAAATGAAGAGCGGGATTCGGCGGAACGCGCCGCGGCGGCGGAGGGCCGCCCTGCGGTGCGGAGCAGTGGCCGCGGTGGTCGCGGCTGCGCTGTTCTCCACTGCCTGCAGCGGCTCGAAGGCAAGCGAGCCGGTGGTCACCGTGCAGAC
>DASYVL010000103.1 GCA_035937135.1 Terriglobales bacterium | reverse complement strand
CCTCGGCTTTGACCAGGTGGAATTGCGCTGACGATAGCACAACAAGAAAAGGCGGACCCTGGCGTCCGCCTTTTGCTGACTCCTAACTCCTGACTCCTGTTTCAAAATGCTCTCGATGTTTTCAACAAATTGGATCTGCTCTGCCGTCGCGCTATACTGCGACGGCCGCTCGCGTATGGAGTATCGAGTTCGGTCGAATCCTGGCTGGTCGCTTTTCCATACGTTGCACGTAGATGTCGATCGCGAGTAATCGGGCAGCGGTCAGCGGACGTACTCGATGCCGTATTGATGCTTGCCTTCTTTTCCTTCCAGGACTCTGGCGATGCGGCCGGGGACGAAGACCTCGGCGGCGCCCCCGCCGATATAGGGCACGGCGATCTCCACCCAACAAAATCTGCGATAGATCCGCTTGCTCTCAAAGCGGATGCCTCCGCGCGACATGTCCAGCACTTGGACGACGTCCGGGTCGCTGCCCGGCTGGCGCACGCATGCGGTCTTGCGCATGTCCGTACGGGCGAAGCGCCGCTGGTTTTTCCGGGGGACGGGAGCCGGGGGCGGAGCCGGCGCCGCCTCCGCCTCTGGCGAAGGCGGCTGGTTTTCGTCCTCGAGTTCTTGAAGCGGCTCTTCGAAGTCCTGCGGCACTTCCTTCCACAGCGTCCAGGTGCGGCATTGGTCGCAGCTTCGGCCGAGGTTGTGATTCGCGTCGAAGACGTCCATCTCCGTCTCAGAAAGGCAAACCACCTCGCGCGTTGCGCAACTGATGCACTGCAGGCACACTCTGCCCAGCGCCTGGTCCGCCTCCGACGGTTTGGGAAAGCGGACTCCCCACATTTCCACCGTGGGGTCGAGCAGCGCCACACCGTAGATATGACTGTCGAGCTGGATTCCGAGCTGTCCCACGACTCGGGCTTCCGCTTCCTGCTGGGTGGCGGCGCACTTGATGAAGACGGTCTGTTCCGGGCCCAGCACCCGCGTAAGAGCAATGGTGGCCCCGCTGCGGCTGACCAGGAGCGTGCGCGCGTTCTCCACAAAGTGGCGTCCCCCGGCGATGTCCCTTCCGGAGACGACAATGGGAAAAGAAAGGGAGACCCGGTCGCTGTTACGGCGTTTCCCAGCGCGTGAGGTCTTTGAGGGTTCCGGAGTCTTGGGCATAAGCCAAAATCGAGTCTGGATTGCGACAGCGCCCAATTACGTTACTTGAAACCGCCGAAGACAACAATCGGCAGCTGGCTGCCAGCTACGCAGGACACTCGCCGGCGGGACTGACGGCGGCATCTTCGGCCCGCTTTGGGAAAAGGAAGATCCGGCGATCCGCCCGGATCCGGCGCGTGAAGCTGCGTCGCCGCGAATACAGCAAACAGCAAGCTCGTCCCCTAAGAGCCGGCCGGTTTCTCGGAAGGCAGATCAGAAGGCAGATCGGAATCGGACGCCGGATCGTAGGCCAGATCGTACGCCAGATCGGAAGGAGGGGCCTCCCCGGTTTCGGCGAAGAGTTGCTTGTCCTTCTTTCGCTGCTGCTGGCGCTCCAGCTTGGCCCGCCGCTTCTCCTTGCGGGCCTGCTCTTTCTGGCGCTTGGCGAAGCTTGGACGACTCGACATAAATCCCTCCAGTGCGGCGCCGGGAACGGGCGCGACTTGCCTCACTACAACAGTTTAACGTGAAGGCTACTAGCGACGATCGCGTCCCCCGAACTTGGGGCCGCCGCGTCCGCCACCGCCGCCTTCTTTCCGCGGACGGGCTTCGTTCACTGTCAAGGGACGGCCGCCCACATCGGCGCCGCTCAGCGCGGTGATTGCTTTTTCGGCGTCGGCGTCGTTGGGCATCTCCACGAACGCGAAGCCGCGCGAACGGCCCGTATCCGGCTCGGTGATGATGCTTACACTTTCCACCGGCCCGTGCGCTTCGAACATCCCGCGAAGCTCGGCCTCGGTGGCGCTGAATGCCAGATTCCCAACATAGATCTTCTTCATATCACTCTCCTGTTGTCTGCCGTTCTCCTGCGCCGCCGGCCCCTTGCGGGGCTCCCACGGGTGCATCCAAAACCCTGCTGAGCATCGCCTGCACTCTGCCCAGGAAATCCTCCGGACCCTCTCCCGCCAGGATCACGCCGCCATCCAGGAAGACCGGGCAGAGGTATTGCGACTGGGCCAGCAAGTAACCGACGCGCTGCGCCGGCATGGAGTCGCGAATGCCCGGGCAAGCCTTGAAGGCCCGGTCGGCGGTTTCGCTCAAAGCCAGCAGCACCAAGTCTGGACGGTTGGCGTGCCAGCGCAGGCAGGCTTCCGTGGTGTCGCGGACGGATTCAACCTCGTAGCCATGCGTGCTGAGCATGACAGCGCGCGTGTCGCGCAACTGCTGGTTGTCGTCCACGAGAAGGATTTTTACCCCCGCGCTATCGTTTTGCGATTCTCGAATCACAGAGCCTCCTTGGACTGAACTGTTCTCGCCGGACTGCATCCGAAAAGGACAGTTCCAGCCGCTGCTGCGGCGTCAAGGTCCTGGACCCGGAATGGCAACTTGCTCGAAGGATAAAGATTGGGTTGTTGCGGCCTGCCCCCGAGCGGCGTAGGTCTGATTGCGCAAGAACCCGGCATGATACGTGGCGGAAGGATGCGAAACTAGACCCTTTCAGTATACGCGAAAACCGCGGCCGCTGCTGGCTTCTTCTCGAAAGTGGGATTCCCGCCTCTACTCGCCGGCGGGCGTGGCCACCGGGACCGCATTCTTCCGCGGGCGGCGGTTGGACTGCAGGACCCGCTTGCGCAGGCGCAGCGAGCGGGGCGTGACCTCCACGTACTCGTCCTCGGCGATGAACTCGATGGCCTGTTCCAGGTTGAGCGCCCGGAAGGGAACCAGGCGGATGGCGTCGTCGGCACTGGAGGCGCGCATGTTGGTGAGCTTTTTCTCGCGGACGCAATTCACGTCCAGGTCGTTGTCGCGGGCGTTCTCGCCGATGATCATGCCCTCGTAGACCTCCGTGCCCGGCCCCGTGAAGAGCTCGCCGCGCTCCTGCAGAGCCCAAAGCGCGTAGGCGGTGGTCGAGCCGGGGCGGTCGGAGACCAGCGCGCCCGTCAGGCGATGCGGGATCTCGCCCTGCCACTCGGTGTAGCCGTCGAACAGGGAGTTCATCACGATGGTGCCGCGGGTATCGGTAAGCACCTCGCTGCGCAGTCCGATCAGGCCGCGGCTGGGCACGCGGAATTCCAGACGCACCCGCCCATAGCCGTGGTTGTGCATCTTCTGCATCTCGGCTTTGCGCATCCCCAGCTTCTCCATGACCACCCCGATGAACTCTTCCGGGACGTCCACGGTGAGCCGCTCCACCGGCTCCATCACCTTGCCGTTGACCGTCTTGGTGACAATCTCGGGCTTGCCCACCATCAGCTCGTAGCCTTCGCGCCGCATCATCTCCAGCAGGATGGAGAGTTGCAGCTCGCCGCGGCCCATCACCGTGTACGTGTCCGGCCCGCCGGTCTCTTCCACCTTGATGGAGACGTTGGTGAGCAGCTCCTTCTCCAACCGCTCGCGCAGGTGGCGCGAGGTGACGTATTGCCCGTCGCGCCCGGCGAAGGGTGAGGTGTTCACCGTGAACTGCATGGCGATGGTGGGCTCGTCGATCACGGTGCGGGGCAGGGGCGCGGGCGCTTCCGCGCTGGTGATGGTCTCGCCGATGGTGATGCCGGTGACGCCGGCGATGGCCACAATGTCGCCCAGTTCGGTCTGCTCGATGTCCACCCGCTTCAGCCCGCTGAAGGAAAAGAGCTTGGTGATACGGACTTTCTCCAGCGAACCGTCCAGCTTGGCGATGCCCACTTCGTCGCCAGTGCGCAGCGTCCCGTTGAAGACGCGGGCCAGCGCCAGCCGCCCCAGGTAGTCGCTGTAATCGAGGTTGGCCACCAGGATCTGCAACGGGGCGGCGGGGTCGCCGGAGGGCGCGGGCATGGTGCTGACGATGGCGTCGAAGAGCGGGCGCAGGTCGCGGCCCGTCCCCGCCGCTTCCGCCGACGCCGTCCCCAGCCGTGCGTTGGTGTAGAGCACGGGGAAATCCAGCTGGTCCTCGGCGGCGTCCAGGTCGATGAACAGGTCGTAGATCTCGTTCAGCACTTCCTGGGGACGCGCATCGGGGCGGTCGATCTTGTTGATCACCACGATGGGCGGCAGCTTGGATTCGAGCGCCTTGCTCAGTACGTAGCGCGTCTGCGGCAGCGGCCCTTCGCTGGCGTCCACCAGCAACATGACGCCATCCACCATGTTCAGCGCGCGCTCCACCTCGCCCCCGAAGTCGCTGTGCCCGGGCGTGTCCACGATGTTGATCTTGGTCTCGTGATAGAAGACGGCCGTGTTCTTGGCCAGGATGGTGATGCCGCGCTCCCGCTCCAACTCGTTCGAATCCATCACCCGGTCCACCAGCTCCTGGTTGGCGCGGAAGACGCCGCTCTGGCGCAGCATGGCGTCCACCAGCGTGGTCTTGCCGTGGTCCACGTGGGCGATGATTGCGATGTTCCGGATGTTGCTCAAATGACGTCCTTTGGCGGTGTCTCTGCCGCAGCGCCTCAAAGCGCCCTACTAGCAGATTAACAGGAGATGGCGCGGGACGGGGGCCGGGCGGTTGAGAATCAGGGTGGTCCCAAGAGCCCCCCCCCGCCGGTGGTATCATCTGGCCGCTTTGAAGATAGAGAAGCCCAAAAGCCTGGCAAACGAATTCTGGGGCGGCCTGGCGGCCATGCTGGTGGCCCTGCCTTCGGCCATCGCCTTCGGCGTGACCATCTTCTCGCCGCTGGGCGCCGCCTATGTCGCCGTGGGCGCTCTGGCCGGCATTCTGGGGACCTTCGCTCTCGGCCTGGTGGCTCCGGCCTTCGGCGGCACCAACCGGCTGATCACCGCGCCCTGCGCTCCGGCGGCGGCGGTGCTCTCCGCCTTCGCCATCGGGTTGATGCAGAAGGGCGTGACGCCGGAGTCGGCGTTGCTCATGATCGCCCTGGTCAGCCTGATGTGCGGCCTGCTGCAGATCACCTTCGGATTGGTGGGCCTGGGCCGGCTCATCAAGTACATGCCCTTTCCCGTGGTGAGCGGCTACCTGAGCGGCGTAGGCCTGATCATCATCATCAGCCAGGTACCCAAGTTCCTGGGCGTCCCTAAGAACACGCACTTTTGGGAATCGCTGCGCTCGCCGTGGTTGTGGCAATGGCAGGGAATCGTGGTGGGCGGAGTCACGGTGCTGGTAATGCTGTTCGCATCGAAAGTGACCAAGGCGGTACCGGCCGCCATCCTGGGACTGGCTTCGGGCGTGCTCGCCTACTTCGCGCTTTCTCTCCACTATCCCGCGCTGCTGGAGCTGACGGGAAACAAGCTGGTCATCGGCCAACTGGGCGGCTCGGGCAGTGGCGGCTTCTTCCAGGCCATGGTGGGACGCTGGAAGGCCGTCGGCTCGCTGGACCCCGGGCTGCTGTGGGCGCTGATTACGCCGGCGCTGACTCTGGCCGTGCTGCTTTCCATCGACACGCTCAAGACCTGCGTGGTGCTGGACGCTTTGACTCGCAGCCGCCACAACTCCAACCGCGAACTCATCGGGCAGGGCCTGGGCAACCTGGCCTCCACCGCCGTGGGCGGCATGCCCGGCGCCGGACAGATGGGCGCCACTCTGGTCAACATCTCCAGCGGCGGGCAGACGCGCGTCTCCGGGCTGATCGAGGGCGCGCTGGCGCTGGTCGCCTTCCTGATTCTGTCAAAGTTCATCGCCTGGGTGCCCATCGCCGGGCTGGCCGGGATCCTGATCGTGGTGGGCTTCCGCATGTTCGACCGCCACAGCCTGAGCCTTCTCAAGTCGCGCTCCACCATCCTCGACTTCGTGGTCATCGTGGTGGTGGTGGCGGTGGCGGAAACGGTCAGCCTGATCGCGGCCTCGGCGGTGGGCATCGCCCTGGCCATCATGCTCTTCATTCGCGAGCAGGTGGGCGGAGCGGTGGTCCGCCGCAAGACGTACGGCAACCAGATGTTCTCCAAGCAGGTCCGCCTGCCCGAGGAGATGGAGATCCTGACCAAGCGCGGCGAGCAAGCCGTCATCTTTGAGCTGCAGGGCAGCCTGTTCTTCGGCACCACCGACCAGCTCTACACCGCGCTCGAGCCCGACCTGAAGACCCGCAAATTCGTTGTGCTGGACATGCGCCGGGTGCAGTCGGTGGACTTCACCGCCGCCCACATGCTGGAGCAGGTGCAGGGCATGCTGGCCGAGCGCGACGCCTTCCTCATCTTCAGCCAGCTTCCGCGCGCCGCCCCCAGCGGCCAGGACATGAAGCGCTACTTCCTCACCCTGGGGCTGGTGCGCTCCGAGCGCCACGTCCGCGGCTTCCGCGAGCTGGACGCGGCCCTGGAGTGGGTGGAAGACCAGCTGCTGCAGGAAGACCGCGTGGAGCGGGCGGCGGAGAAGCCGCTCGAGCTCCACGAGATCGAAGTGTTCAAGGGGCGCAAGGAAGATACGCTGACGGAACTCGAGGCCTGCGTGGCGCGTCGCTCGGTGAAGGAAGGCGAGTTTGTTTTCCACCTTGGCGAGACGGGCGACGAGATGTTCCTCATCCGCCGCGGCGCGGTGCGCATCATGCTGCCCATCGTGGGCAAGCACAGCCACCACCTGGCCACCTTCGGCCGCGGCAACTTCTTCGGCGAGATGACCTTCCTCGACCGCGTGCCGCGCTCCGCCGACGCCGTCGCCGGCACCGATACCGACCTGTTCGTGCTCTCTCGCGCGCGCTTCGACGGCCTCGCCGACCACCACAAGCGCCTGGGCATGCAACTGCTGGAAGGCCTCGCCAAAGCGCTGGCCATTCGCTTGCGCCATACCAACACCGAGCTGCGCACCCTGGAAGACAGCTGAGCCTGGGCGGGAAGTGACCTACCCGGAAGCCCAGTTGCGCCGCTCCACGATCAGCGGAGGCTCGTAGGTGCGGCCGGCGGCGAGCCGCCGCGCCTCGCGCCGCGAGGTCCAGAGCAGCACGGGGCCCAGGACACGGGCGGCCCAGCGCGTGGTCCAGCCAAACTCCTGCTCCACCTGCAAGCGCAGGCGGCGGACCTGCGCGCTGACCGTCTGGTTGGTGTGCTTCAGCCGCCGCTCCATGGCCCACAACGCCGCGCTATAGCTGCCCTTGAGCTGCCGGACCTCCCATTCAAAACGCCGCCGCACGCGCAGGTCAGGAGAATCCTTGTAGCGCTTCCAGCCTTGCAGCAGGGTCTGGCACATGCGGTAGAGGCTGGGGCCGTTGCGCTCGAAGTCCTGCAGGAAGGCCCAGTCGAGAAACTTCTTGGACTGGTCGCGCGAGATGGCAGCATGGCGAAAGTTGAACTTGTACTGGCCGTGGATGTCCGCCAAATCCACCTCATCGAGCAGGCGCCCTTGTTCCTTCATTTCCTGATGCAGGGGTGTGCCGGGAACCGGGGTGTAGAGCATGAACTGGTGGAAATCGGAGGCGTGCGACACCGCATACTCGATCTCCTGCGGGATGTTCTCCGGCGTGTGGTGCTCCAGGCCCACGATGGTGGAGCCCAGCACCCGGATCCCGTGCTGCTGGAGTTCCCGCACCAGGGTCCGGGTATCGACGTCCTTCAACTTGGCATAGCTGGCGTGCGGGGACTCCAGGCCCAGCCACAGCCAGGCGACGCCCAGCTCCACCAGCTCCTGCATGCTGTAGCTGCGGACGGCATGGGCGGACGAGAACACATACAGGGCCCAGCTTTTGCCGGCTTGCTTCATGAGTTCCAGCAAGCGCAGGGCCCGCTTGCGCTGCAGCAGGAAGTTTTCATCCATCACGAAAAAGGAGCGGACCTTCAGGCGGGCCTCCAGCTCGCACATCACCGCGAACAGCTCGTCTCCGGTCTCGTAGAAGTTGATGAACTTGCCCTTCCCTCCGAAGAACGAAGAGGTGGTGCAAAAGTTGCACCCCATGGGGCAGCCGACCGAGGGCACCAGAGTGGCCGCGGTGCCGCCTCTTGGTTGCGGCAAGCGCAACCCCATGGCCCGCACGCCGAAGGCGGAGACGATTGCGGGATGGCGGATGGGCGCCTGGGGATCCTCGCCCAGGTAGAGCCGCATCCAGCGGATGCCCTCGCCGCGGACGATGTGGTCCGCATCCAGCAGATGCTCGATCCCAGGGATGGCGGCCACGTGTCCGCCCACCACGATCACCGAATCCGGCGACCACTGCCGCACCATGCGGCACATCTTGCGCACCTTCCCCAGGTTGGTGATGATCGAGGAAATGCCCACCACGTCGTAATGCTCGCGGGTCAACTCGCGCTGGAAGCGCTTTCGGGTGGGAAAGTCCAGCAGGGTGCAGGGAGCGGAGATGTTTTGCTGGATCAGCATGATGCCCCAGGAGCGGTGGAACATGCGCAGCGAGAATTCGCCCTGCGCCCGCGTCACCTGGTTATGGAAGAGCTCCATGGGGTTGAGGGAGCGGCTGCCGAAGCGGTCGTCGCGGGCGTACGGTCCGAAGACCGAGGTCAACAATACCCGCGCCCGCGTTCCCTTGGGATGAGTTTCCATGCTCCTTGGATTGTAGCCGCCAGCCGGGAGATAAAAGCCGAAGACCGCTGTATGTCACATAGCTTGGTGACGTTTGGATTTAGGGACACGCCCGCGAGGCCAAGGGACAAAAGGCCGGTAGGCCGCCCCCGTCCGGCCTACTTCAAGCGGTTGGGGCGGTCGGGGACGGGCGAGGCGTCGTGCGCCTCGAAGGCGGGTTCTTCCTCCTCCACGGGAAGGCCCTGTAGGATGCGGACGCAGCGGTTCCAGCGCAGGATGGCGTCGTCGTTGCCCGCGGGCGCGATCTTCTCCGCATCCTCAAAGCACTTCATGGCCTTCTCAAACCACGGCACTAGCGATTGCGGCGGACGTCCGGTGCGCAACTGCGCCTTGGCCCGGCGCTCGTAGAGCAGCCCGGCGCAGTAGGCGCGCTCGAAGGGATCGGTGAGCTTCTGGAAGATGCCCTCCACTTCGACGTCGCGGTCGGAGGCGTGCCCGGTGAACTGGTCGGTGATGGAAAGCCCCAGCAGGCGCAGCGCCGTCTGGTTCTCCGGGTCCACCGCCAGGATGTCGTGGCAGATGGATTCCGACTCCTCCGGCTCGTTGAGGTTGCGGTAGAGCTGCACCTTGGAGAGGGCTTCGGGAATGGCGGATTTGGAGATGGTCCTAAGCTTGAATTCCATTGGGCCTCCTAAATCGTCCAAAGAAGATATCCTGCGGCCGCCGTCCCCAAAATCGCGCTTCCATAGCAGCCGGCGAAGATGACTTCGTTCAAGTGTTTGATCTGCAATCCGTCATACAGCGTGAAACGGAAGCGGTGCGCCCAGTGGAAGAGCGGCAAGGAGCACAGCACGAACAAGTACAGCCGCACCAGAGGGAGCCGCACCACGTCCATCAGGGTGCCGTAGGTGGGCTCCTGCAGCCATCCCAGAGGGAAGGCCAGCGCGAACAGGAACAGATGCACGGGGATCAGGATCGCCGCCACCGTGCCGCCGGCACTGAACAGGCCCCAGAAGAAAGCGTCATTGGAGGTCTTGGGCATCTATCTCCTCAGCAGGAACCAGGCCACTACGGCCGAGGCGGCGATCCAGGCGGCGTAGTTGGGCGCGGCCACCGCCCACTCCGGCACGCGCTTTCCTCCCATCCGCACCGCCATGGCCTTGGGCGCGGCGTTGAACCAGGTGTAGGTGTGGAAGACCACAAATAGGAATGCTGCCGAGTTGAGCGCGATCACCGCAGGCTGCCGCAGCCACTCCTGCAGCTCTGCGTACACTTGCGCACCCTGGCCCAGCGCGTAGACCTGCGCCAGCGTCAGGGCGACGAAGAACGCCACCGCCAGGCTGCTCAGCTCCCGCAGGATGAACCGCACGTATGGCCAACTCCCCAGCCACCAGTAGGTCGAGACCCGTTTGCGATACCACCGCGGATGGTATTCGGTGTAGTGCGGCAGCGGATTGGATGGATCCGGATTCATGTTCTGTCGTCGGTCTTTGGTCTTGCCTTGTTGGCCCCTGTCTCTTTACTCTTGCATTTTTAATTTTGCATTTTGCATTAGGTTCCTGGTTTCAGCAGCGACTTCACCCAGTGCACCGCCGCCTTCAGCTTGTACTGCTGAATGGCGCCCGCCGGGTCCACATGCTTGGGACAGACGCTGGTGCACTCGCCCACGAAGGTGCATCCCCATATGCCGTCGGGATGGGCGAGCGTTAGCATGCGCTCCTCCGCGCCCTGGTCGCGCGAATCCAGGTTGTAGCGCTGGGCCAGCGCCAGCGCCGCCGGGCCGATGAACTCCGAATCCAGCCCATACACCGGGCAGGCGGCGTAGCACAGCGTGCAGTTGATGCACATGCTGAATTGCTTGTAGGTGTCGAGCTGCTCCGGCGTCTGCAGGTACTCGCCCTCGGCCAGCGGCTTCTCCGTCCGACGGATCAGCCAGGGCTTGGCCCGCTTCAGCTTGCTCATGAAGTCGGAGATCTCGGTCACCAGGTCGCGCACCACCGGGAAGTAGCGCAGCGGCTCCACCCGCACCGCCTTGCCTTCATACTTGTGCAGGAAGGTGGCGCAGGTGAGCTTGGGTTCGCCATTCACCATCATCCCGCAACTGCCGCATACGCCCATGCGGCACGACCAGCGGAAGGTGAGCGAGCCGTCCACTTTGTCCTTGATGTAGTTGAGCGCGTCCAGGATCACCCACTCCGGCCGCAGCGGGACCTCGAAGCGCTCGAGCGCGGGCTTCTGGTCCCGCTCCGGCGAGTACCTGGTGACTTCGAGGGTGATGGTCTCCGCCATGCTTTATCCCTTCTTGGACTCCCCGGCCGGCTGGCCGTACACGCGCTCTCCCGGCGGCCAGCGCGTGATCTTCACTGGAAGATACTCTACTCGCGCCGAGCCATCCGGATTTCGCGAAACCAGGGAGTGGGCCAAAAACTTCTGGTCGTCGCGCTGCGGGAAATCCGTCCGCTGGTGGGCGCCGCGAGATTCGGTACGCTGCAACGCGCACTGCACGATGGATTCGGCCACGTCCAGCATGAATCCCAGCTCCAGAGCCGACGTCAGATCGGTGTTGAAGGTGCGGCTGTGGTCGTCGAGCGCCAGGTTGACGGAGCGCTCCTGCAGCGCGCGCAGCTTCGTCGCCGCTTCCACCAGCGACGATTCGGTGCGATAGATGCCCGCACCCGCTTCGATCGCCTTCTGCATCTCCTCGCGGACGGTGGAGAGGCGCTCTTTGCCGCTGCTCTTGCCCAGAAAGTCCTCTTCCAGCCGGCGTTTTTCGTCCCGCGCCTGCGTCAGCACCGCGCCATTCGGCTCCGCCTGGCTGGAGGCGAAGGCCGCGGCCGCCCGCCCGGCGCGCGCGCCGAACACCAGCAGTTCCGGCAGGGAATTCGAGCCCAGACGATTCGCTCCGTTGATCGAGACGCAGGCCACCTCGCCCGCCGCATACAGTCCCGCCAGCGGCGTGGCCCCGTGAATGTCGGTCGAGACTCCGCCCATCATGTAGTGGACGACCGGGCGCACCGGGATCATCTCTTTCACCGGATCGATGTTCTCGTACTTCAGGCACAGCTCGCGGACAAATGGCAAGCGGCTGTTGATGAGCTTTTCGCCCAGGTGGCGCAGGTCGAGGTGCACGTAGTCGCCGTACGGGCCTTTGAGCGTTCGTCCCTTCTCCATCTCATGGACGAAGGCCTGCGACAGCCGGTCGCGCGGGCCCAGCTCCATCGAGCGCAGCACCGGCTTGGCCTGCGGCGTCCCCAGGTTGTAGTCCTGCAGGTAGCGGTAGCCGTCCTTGTTCACCATGTAGCCGCCCTCGGAGCGCGAAGCCTCAGTAATAAGGATGCCGGTGAAGGGTAGGCCGGTGGGGTGGTACTGCATGAACTCCATGTCTTTCAGCGGCGCGCCCGCGCGGTAGGCCAGCGCCATGCCGTCGCCGTTCTTGATGTTGGCGTTGGTGGTGAAAGGGAAGACGCGTCCGCATCCGCCGGTGCACAGGATCACGGCCTTGGCCAGGATGGCCTGGATGCGTCCGGTCGAAAGCTCTATCGCCACCACGCCCTGCACGCGGCCGTCGTCCACCAGAAGTTTGGTGACGAACCACTCGTCGTAGCGGAGGATGGGGTCGTACTTGAGCGTGGTCTGGAAGAGCGCGTGCAGCATGTGGAAGCCCGTCTTGTCGGCGGCGAACCAGGTGCGCATCTTCTTCATGCCGCCGAAGGCGCGCACCGCGATGTAGCCGTCGGGCTCGCGGCTCCAGGGGCAGCCCCAGTGCTCCAGCTGCAGTAATTCCTGCGGCGCTTCCCGGACGAAGGCCTCCACCGCATCTTGATCGCTGAGCCAGTCGCCCCCGGAAATGGTGTCGTAGGCGTGCTCGTCCAGGCTGTCGTCAGGCTTGATCACGCCCGCCGCGCCACCCTCCGCCGAGACCGTGTGGCTGCGCATGGGATAGACCTTCGACACCACCGCCACGCTCAGCTTGGGGTTGACTTCAGCAACGGCGATGGCCGCGCGCAGTCCCGCGCCCCCGCCGCCTACCAGCAGAACATCGTGGAAAGAGGTGTCCAAAGGCCTCCCCGCCCCAAAGTGCGGGCCATTTTGTACCAAGGGCTGCGGAGAGGCAAACGGTTTCTCCAAGTAGCGCCGGCGTTCCCGCGGGCAACTGTGCCGCTCGCCCTCCTCCCTTTGTGCAACCTTGGTGTCCTTTGTGTTGAGCTTCCGAGAAAAGCCGACCACAAAGGAATACGAAGGATTCACGAAGGCTTTGATTCCATCCGTCTCAACAGCCGGTTGAGAATCGCCCTCATCAGGACGAGCGCGGCCAGGTTCACCGCCCCGAGTCCGATATAGAAGACCCAGGGGCCGGGAAAGTACGCCGCCGCCGGCTCCCAGGGTCCGTGCGAGAGATTGACGTTCAGCGCCGCTGGCGTCAGCCAGTAGCTGATGGGCAACATCACCGGCAGGATCAGCCAGGAGTCCAGCACGGTCACCTGCGGAAGCTCGCGCCCGCGCAGATACGCCCCGCCCGCGACCAACGGCAGCACGTGCACCCACGCCGAAGCCGCCGAGAACCACTGCTTGGCCGCCACCAGCAGCAGGAATCCCGGAAATCCCAGCGCCGCGTGGAAGAGGAATCCGGCAGCCACCAGCCGCCGCGAGCCCAAAATCAAGCCGAGGCCGACCAGCGCCGTGGCCGCGTGGCACGACCACAGCATCTCCGGCACGAGCGGCCCCCGCGACGCGGCGTAGAGCGCCAGCGTGACGAGGATCCCCCAGCCCAGCCAGCGATAGTGGTGGTCGGTCACAGCGACATCTTATGCGAGGAGGGCGGGCGGCAACCGCAGAGGCCGCGGAGAGATTCCGCAGTGGCCGCGGCGGAGTAAGATTATCTGAAAGCGAGTTCCCTTGGGAGCCGCCATGCCCACCCTGCGAGAGATCGTCCACCAGCACGTGCGCCAGGCCGAGCCGCGCCTCTACGAAAAGCTCGACCGCAACCGCCTGCGCTGCTACTCCTGCGGACACTGCTGTCCCATCCCCGAAGGCCAGGCCGGGGTCTGCAAGGTGCGCTACAACCGCGGCGGGACGCTCTACGTCCCCTGGGGATACGTGGGCGGCGTGCAGTGCGATCCGGTGGAAAAGAAGCCCTTCTTCCACGCCTATCCTGGGGCGCTGGCCTACAGCTTCGGCATGCTGGGCTGCGACCTGCACTGCTCCTACTGCCAGAACTGGGTGACCTCGCAGGCGCTGCGCGATCCCGAAGCCGTCTCGCTGCCGCTCGCCGTCACGCCCCAAGACTTGGTGAAAGACGCGCTGCGCCAGAAGGCGCGGCTGGTGGTCAGCACCTACAATGAGCCGCTCATCACCAGCGAATGGGCGGTAGCCATCTTCAAGGAAGCGCGCGCCGCGGGCCTCGTGACTGGATTCGTCTCGAACGGCAACGGCACGCCGCAGGTGCTGGAGTTCCTGCGCCCCTGGATCGATCTCTACAAGGTGGACCTGAAGAGCTTCGACGAACGCCACTACCACGAACTGGGCGGGCGGCTGCAGCCGATTCTCGACACCATCCGCCGCCTGCATGAGATGGATTTCTGGGTGGAGGTCGTCACCCTCGTCATCCCCGGCTTCAACGACTCCGACGACGAGCTCACCCGCCTGGCGGAATTCCTGGCCGGCGTCTCGCCGGACATCCCCTGGCACGTGACCGCCTTCCACAAGGACTACAAGATGACCGACCCGCAGAACACCAGCGTGGAGACTCTTCTCCGCGCCGCCGAGATCGGGCGCAAGGCCGGGCTGCGCTATGTGTATGCCGGGAACCTGCCGGGCCGGGTCGGCGACCTGGAGAACACGCGCTGCCACAACTGCCACACGCTGCTCATCGAGCGCTACGGATACTTCATCAGCGGCTACCACCTGACCGCGGAGGGCGCCTGCCCCAAGTGCGGAACCAAGATCCCCGGACGCTGGGCGCGCCAGTTCCAGGGACAGATCACCGACCGCCCGTTTTTGCCGCGCAGCCGGTCGCTGATTTCCATCCTGTCGTCTTGAAGTTGCTCGCGGAGGAGACCGGTGCTCAGCGTCCCGGCTTGTGCTTCTTGTACAGTCGCTCGGCCTTGGCGGCGAGGATGAAGTCGCTCTCGGTGAGCCCGTCGACCTTGTGCGTCCACACGGTGACGCCCACTTTTCCCCAGGCCAGGAAGATGTCCGGGTGGTGTCCCTGCTCTTCGGCGATGGCGCCCAGACGGTCCACGTAGGCGAGCGCCGTGCGGAAGTCGGGGAAGTCGTAGCTGCGGGTGAGGTGGTGCTGCTTCACCACCTTCCATTCCGGCAGCATCTTGCTCAGGTCGCGAAGCAGCTTGCCTTTCAGCGCCGGGATGCCGCCGCGGCAGGGAACACAGGTCTTGCGTGCGAGGTCGGTCATGGCTCTCAAGCATACCAGCACCCGCGGAAGTTTACAGAAGGCGCTCGTTTTCCCGCTTGAGTTGTGCTACAAACTCCGTTCCGTCCATGCTGGCTTCCCCGCAAGAAGCCAAAGTTTGGTACGGTTAAGCGGGACAGTCAAGCGGGACCCTCGCATCGCCCCTTCAGTACCTAATGACTCTTGGCAGAAAACTCGCGCGCCTGGCCGGACTAGTTTCGAGCCTCGCCCTGCTGGCCGGGAGCGCCGTTTCCGCCAACCCGCCCAAGCGCGACCGCTACGGCGGCGTGAAAGAGCGCGTAGCCGAGGGCTCGGGATACTTCCGCACCCTGAAGGTAGGCAACCGCTGGATGCTGGTGACCCCCGACGGCAATCCCTTCTGGATGGCGGGCGTCTATGTAGTGGACTACCGCGACGGCGGCAAGACCGCCGCTGCCTCCTTCGCCTCCCGCTACGGCGGCGATTGGGAAAAGTTTTCCACCCGCGCCGTGCGCCGGCTGCGCGCCTGGGGATTCAACACTCTGGGCGAGTACTCCGCCACCCATACGCTGCCCGTGCCCACGCGCTGCAACCCGCGCGGCAACAAGGAGAAGATGCCCTTCGTGCGCATCCTGCATCCTTCCTGGTACAGCGCGGTGAACCTGTGGAAGCTGGCGCCGGGGCCGGTGAAGACGCTGGTCATCGGCGGCGTGGATCCCAACATCTATAAGGGGCCCGTGGGCCACCTGCCGGACGTCTTCGACCCGAACTTCGAAGCCTACGCCCTCGCCCTGGCCGCCGATCCGCGCGTGGAGGACAACGGCTGCCCCGCGGGAGAAGAACTCGAGGGCCCGCAGAAGGGCGCGCCGCGCAGCATCCAGCATCCCACTCTGGCCGAGACTCCCTGGCTCATCGGCACCGCCATGGACGACTCCGACCACCTCTTCGGCTTCGGCCCCGGCCCGGGATCCCCGGGACGCGACCGCGTCCTCGATCCCCACATCGGATGGATCGTCGCCGTCACCCGTCCCACCCAGCAGCACAACTACGAGATCGGGAAGCCCTTCGGCCTGAAGCGCGAGGTCGAGTACGCCAACCAGGCCGTGTACTCCAAGTTCGCCTGGCGCGATTTCCTGCGCGGCAAGTACGGCAGCCTGGAGAACCTGAACGCGGCCTGGGGCTCGCACTACAGCACATGGGAGTCCGATGGCGGCTGGCCCGAGGGCCACGGCCTGCTGGACGAGAACGGCCGCCACCCCTGGATCGGCCGTGACTCCGAGCGGCTTTCGGACACCGCCCCGCCCGTGGCCGCCGATATGGACGCCTTCCTCGAGCGCTTCGCCGACCGCTACTTCGCCGTGGTGGCCGCCGCCATCCGCACCGCCACGCCCAACCATCTGGTGCTCAGCCCTTCCATGCTGAACGCGCATCGCGGGCTCAGCCGCCGCCAGATCCTGCGCGCCGCCGGCCGCTACTGCGACCTCATCCAGGTGCATCAGGACCCGGACACTCCCGCGCTTATCGGCGTCACCTATCAGGAGGCGAAGAAGCCGCTCATCAGTTGGGTGGGCATCGCCGCCCGCGCCGATTCCGCCGTGGATACACCCAGCGACCAGGGCGAGGTCAAGACCCAGGGCGAGCGCGGCGTCCGCTACCAGCAGTTGGTCGAGACCCTGTTCTCCTACCACGTGCCCGACGGCCCCTATCCCATGGTGGGCCTGGACTGGTGGGAGTACATGGACAAGGTGGACGAGCACGTCAACTGGGGCTTGGTCACGCCGCAGGAGAACGCCTACGACGGCAACGAGGCCGTCATCCGCCGCGGCACCGACCGCTGGGGCTACTCGACCGGCGGCGAGGAGCGCAACTATGGCGACTTCCTCTCCAGCGCCACCAACGCCAACCTCGAAGTCATCCGCAAGCTCCAGGACGAGGCCAAGAAGGAAAAGAAGCGGCGGTAAGACCTCACCGCGGAGACGCGGAGGCGCGGAGGAACCTCGGCTGGTTGATCCCTTCGCCACAGGTCCTGATTCGCCGAGGGAATCGCGTCCCCGCGCCCGCGGCACTATAATCTTCGCCCGATGACGATAGCGGCGGGAACGCGGCTGGGCCACTACGAGATCGTCTCGCCCGCCGGCATAGGCGGGATGGGCGAGGTGTACCGCGCGCTCGACACCCGCCTGGACCGCACCGTCGCCCTGAAAGTCCTGCGCACCCAGCACACCGGCGACCCGCTGTTGCGCAAGCGCTTCGAGCGCGAGGCGCGCGCCATCTCCAAGCTCTCCCATCCCAACATCTGCACCCTGCTGGACGTGGGCTCGGAGGGCGGCGTGGACTTCCTGGTGATGGAATACCTGGAAGGCGAGACCCTGGCGCAGCGCCTGATCCGCGGACCCATGGGCCTGGAGCGCTCGCTTGAGATCGCCGCCGAAGTCGCCGAGGCGCTGGACAAGGCGCACCGCCTGAGCATCGTCCATCGCGACCTGAAGCCGCAGAACATCATGCTGACGGAATCCGGCGTGAAGCTGCTGGACTTTGGCCTAGCGCGCAGCCTGGAGCCGGACGCGCAGGGCGCCCCGCGCGACACGCAATCCATCCTCACCACGCCGGGGATGCTGATCGGGACGGTGGACTACATGTCGCCGGAGCAGGTGCGCGCGCAGGCTGCTGACGCCCGCTCCGACATCTGGAGCCTGGGCGTGGTGCTCTACCAGATGCTCACCGGCAGGCTGGCCTTCCGGGGGACGACCTCGAGCGACGTGATCTCCTCCATCCTGCTGCACGAGCCGCCGCCCATGGCCGCGCCCGGGCAGTTGCCCGAGGGATTGGACGCGCTGGTGCGCCGCGCCTTGTCCAAAGACGCAGGAGCCCGGCCGCAGAGCGCGGCCGACTTCCTGCGCGAGCTGAAGCAGATCCAGAGTGGTTTGCAGGGCGGCTTGCAGGGCGGTTTGCGGGGTGGTTTGCAAGGGAAGCAGGGCTCGAGCGGATTCACGCCTCTGCCTGCGCCGCCTTCGAGCGCTGTCGCGCCCGGGCGGGCCTCCAGCGTGATCGCGCCCGCGCCGCCGACCTCGGGATGGACGGACGTCCTTTCGCGTTGGGCGGGCGAGTACTGGTGGATGCTGCCGCTCGGGGCCGTGGCGGCGCTGGCGGTGGTCGCCCACCGGCTCTCGGCTGCGGCGGGGATGGCGCTGTTCCTGGCGAGCGCCCTAGTGATTACTTTGTGGCGCACGCTGCGCCAGGGAGATTCCATCGCCGTCCTGCCCTTCGAATACGTCACGCACGACGCCGGGCTGCTCGCCGATCCCTACCATGAGTACCTGGGCGACGGGCTGACGGAGAGCATCATCAACAGCCTCTCTCATTTTCCCAAGCTGAAGGTGATCTCGCGCAGCTCGGTGTTCCGCTACAAGGGCCGGAGCGTGGACGCGCGCAAGGTGGGGCGCGAGCTGGGCGTGCGCAAGGTGCTGACCGGACGCATCCTGCAGCGCGGCAACCTGCTCTCCATCAGCGTGGAGCTGGAGAGCGCGCAGGACAACCAGCACATCTGGGGCGAGCAGTACGAGCGCAAGCTCTCCCACCTGATGCACGTGCCGCGCGAGCTGGCCGACGAGATCGCGCGCAACATGCGCTCCCAGTGGGGACGGCGCGCGACGCGCGACCGGTCGTATCCGGTCAACGCCGAAGCCTACCAGGAATACCTGAAGGGCCGCTACTTCTGGAACAAGCGCACCGGCAGCGACATCCGCAAAGCCATCGAGCACTTTCGGGCGGCCATTCGGCTGGATGCGGACTACGCCCTGGCCTACGTGGGCGTGGCCGAGGCCTACCTCATCCTCGGGTACTACACCAGCACACCCACGAGCGAGGCCTATGCCGAGGCCAAGCAGGCGGTCCTGAAGGCGCTGGAGCTCGACCCCAACCTGGCCGAGGCGCATGCGGCAATGGCGGCCGTCAAGGCGGGAGACGGTTGGGACCTGGAGGGCGCGCTGGAGGAGTTCGCTCAGGCCGTGCGCCTAAAGCCGAACTACGCTACCGCGCGCCAGTGGTACGCCGAGCACCTGATGTGCGCGGGCCGGGAGGGGCAGGCCATCGAGGAGGAGCGCCGCGCCCTGGAGCTCGATCCGCTTTCGCTGGGCATCAATGCCTCGGTGGGAATGGTGCTGGGGCAGGCGCGGCGATATGAGGAGGCCGCAGCCCAACTGCGGAAAACCCTGGAGATCGACAAGAACTTCGGGCTGGCTCATCGCCTGCTGGGAGACGTCCACGTGGAGCAAGGCCGGTTCGAGGCGGCCATCGAAGAGCACGGCCTGGCGGCGGTGCTGGGAGGCGAGCCCGCGGAGTCGGCGGAAGCGCGGTCAGCCGCGCTGCGCAACGCCTTCCGCCAGGGAGGAGCGGCCGCCTACTGGCGCAAGCGCCTGGAGCTGGCCACCGGCGCCGCCGAGCCTTCTCCGTACGAGCTGGCCATGCTGCACGCGCGGCTGGGAGAGACCGAGCCGGCGATCGAGTGTTTGCAGCAAGCGTTCGAGCGGCGGGACTACAACCTGTTCTACCTGGGCACCAGCCCGGCGTTCGATCCCATGCGCGGCTACCCGGTTGTGGCCGACTTGATGAAGCGCGTCGGGCTGACCAGGTAGGCGCGCTCCTCGGCGCTTCCCGCAAGAGAATCGCAGTTAGGGGTTGCGCAACCGCGGTTCCTGGAGAAGAATAGCGGCGTCACACTAGCTGCAAGGAGGAAGAATGGCCATCGGCAAGAAGAGAAAGCGCAAGAAGCCCCCCAAGCCCAAGAAGAAGGGCGCGAAGAAGAAAAAGAAGTAGTCCTCGCGGGCGAGGGCGCCGGCCCTCGAGGTTCGGCAGCCGGCGTCACTCGCCTTCCAGGTCCTGAGTCTCCAGCAAGGTCTCCGCCAGCCAACGCAGTCGGGCCACCGGCACAGTGAGGCGCAGGCGGCGCAGGCCGCGCAACGCTTCGAGCGCCTGGAAAATGTGTCGCTCGGCCTCCCGCCGGCAGGCGGCCAGAGCTCCGCAGCGGCGCAGGATCCCCGCCGCGCGGCGCACATCGCGCCCCTCCGGCCGCGTCTTCCGGTAAAGACCGCGCAGGAAGGCCGCATCGCGCGCGTCCGCCAGCTCGAGCGCCAGGATTATCGGCAGGCGCATCCGCCGGTTCCGCAAGTCCGTGGCAAAGTCTTTGCCGGTCTGGGCGGAGGGCTGGACGTCCACGATGTCGTCGGTGATGAACAGCGCCATGCCGTAGTGATAGCCGTAGCGTCCGAGGCGCGCCACCTCCCGCGGTCCTTTTCCCGCCAGCAGCGCGCCGCACCTGGCCGCGTTGGCGAAGTAATTGCCCACTCCCAGAGCGATAGTGCGGTCGTACTCCCGCCGCGGCATCTTCAGATTGCCGCTGTTGTGGACGTCCAGATACTGGCCGCGGTAGAGGTCGAGCGTGATCTGGTTGAAGATCTCCGCGACTTCCAGCTTGTTGCGGAATGCGCCACGCTCCAGCTCCTGGCCCAGCACCTTCCCGGCGACCGACTGCATGAGCACCGTGGCCAGGATGGCGTCGCTGACGCCATAGCGGACGTGCACGGCGGGCTGGCGGTAGCGCGTGTGCGCGTCGTCGAAGATGTCGTCGGTCACAAAGCCCGAGGACTGCAGCAGATGCACCGCAGCCGCCAGCCGGCGCACCCGGCGCGCGTCGGCTTCCTTGCGGCAGAAGCTGTAGGTGAAGACGAAGGGATATTCCGAGGCGACCTGCTTGCGCAGGATGAAGCGCATCAGCTCCGCGATGCCGGGATCCTGCCGGCGGAACTCGCGGCGCAGGAGTTGCCGGGAGAGGCGGTGCGCCGCACGGAAGGTGCGGTCGAAGGCGGAGAGATGGTTGTGGGCTGCGGGCATGGGCATCGCAGGATACTAAATCGGGAGGGGACCGCGGAAACTAGGAGCGCCTGGCGGCGCTGTAGCCCATCTGCTGGGAGATCTTGCGTGCGGCCTCGCGCACCAGCTCCGCCACCTTGGGGACGCTGCTTTTCGCCAGCTGCGCGAGGGTTCCCGTCAGCCCCACGCTGGCCTCCACCTCACCCAGAGTGTTGAAGACGGGAGCGGCCACGCAGCGCACGCCCAGGCTGTTCTCCTCTTCGTCCACGGCGTAGCCCTGGTGGCGGACCTTCTCCAGCTCGCGCGCGAGGCGCGAGGCCACGGTGATGGTCTGGGGAGTGCGCTTGGCGAGGCCGCGGGTCTTCAGGATGCCTTCCAGTTCCTCGGCGGGCAAGTAGGCGGCCAGCGCCTTGCCCACGCTGGTGGAGTGCAGGTCCATGCGGCGGCCCACCCAGGTGTTCATCTTGATGAAGCCGGGGGCGTCCACCTTCTCGATGTAGACGGCTTGGCCCTGGTCGACGACGGCGAGATGCGCGGTGAGCTGGCTGGTCTCCACCAGTTGGCGGAGGATGGGCAGCGCGACCTGGCGGAAGTCGAGGTCGGCGAGGGCCAGGTGGCTCAAGCTCAGGACCTTGAGGCCCAGGCGGTACTTGCCGCTCTCGCGCTCGCGGCGCAGGTAGCCGCCGCGCTCCAGGGTGCGCAGCAGATAGCTGGCTGAGCTCTTAGGGATGCGCAGCTTGCGGCTGATCTCGGCGTTGGTCATGCCCGAGCGCTGGGCGGTGGTTTCGAGGATGGCGAGAGCCCGCTCCACGGCGGTGGAGGGACGGTCGTCGGCGGCCTTGGTGCGGGGCAAGGGAAGTCCTTAGATTTGAATTTCTGTTCATTCTACTGAACACGGCGTTGACAGCCAAACCGAGCCGCCCTAAGGTGTGCGTAATTCGGAATCGCTGTTCATGATACTGAACAAGCGCCGGGGGGGTCTGGAGCTCGCCCGGCCGGGAAGAGCGGCTACTTCGCGCCGCCGTTCACGCTGGCGATGACGATCTTGCTGCCGCCCTCGTGTCCTTCGATGGTGATGGTGGTCCACTTCTCGTTTTTCCCAATCATGAGGGCGATGTGCGTGCCGCCGTCGTCGCTGTGCGAGGTGACGTTGGCGTTGGGGAACTGCTTGCGGTAGAAGTCCGCGACCTTCTCCGGCGGGTCATCGGATTCGAACAGCACGCTGGCGGTGCTCATGCCGCCCAGCTTGACGCTGGCGCCGCCGGGCAGGGCCTTGGCACCCGGGTAAACCTCGACGCCCATCTTCTCGGCGATCTTGGCGGAGTCTTCGTTGTTGGTCTCGACGGTGCCGAAGGGCGTCTCTACTTTGGCGCCCCCGGAGGTCGTCTCCACGTGGGTCTGCTTGGCGACGTAGTAGGCGCCGCCCACCACGACGGCGATGACCACGACAAACAGGAGCAACAAACCGCCCAGCACCAGCAGGATGACCTTGAGCGCGCTGCCGCTCTTTTGCGCTGGCGGGGCCGCGGCCGCTGTTTTCGCCGGAGCTCCTCCGCCCGCTGACTTGCCGCAAGAGGGACACACTTGCGCGGTTGCCTCCATCGGGGCTCTACAACTTGTGCAGAAGGGCATAAGTCACCTCAAGGGTGGGAAAACGCGAGTATAGCGCACATCCGGAGGCGCGCTTCAGGGCAGTTTGATCCAGGAGCGGCTGATGTAGTCGCCCATGGTCATGATCAGCAGGATGCCGAGCCAGAAGAATCCCGCCAGCACAGTCACCTTGGTGAGCTTGCTGCTGTAGCGCACGTGCATGAAGTAGAGGATGACCAGCAGCGCCTTGGTGGTGGCGATGGCCAGCGCGATCACCGGATTGAGAGCGACGTGCAGGCCCCAGAAGTGCGTATCCACGTCTTGGAAGGCGATCCAGACGGTGAGCAGGGTGAGCATCATCAGCGCGGCGAATATGCCGTAGTAGATTCGTCGGGAAACGATGTGTCCGGACACGGCTCTCCTCAGTAGTGATGGTAGCGGTCGACCAAATACAGCAGCGGGAACAGATAGATCCACACGATGTCCACGAAGTGCCAGTAGAGCCCGGTGAGCTCCACCGGACTGTTGTACTCGGGCGAGAAGCGCCCCTTCCAGGACTTCACCAGCAGCACGCCCAGGATGCCCAGCCCTATTACCATGTGCAGGGCGTGCATCCCGGTCATGGCGAAGTAGAGGGAGAAGAAAAGCTGCACGTTGTTCGCATCCACGCCCTGGAAGGCTTTGTCGTGGGGATCGAGCTGAAAAGCCGGGCCGGGGATGTGATGATTCTCGAATTTCTCGTGATACTCGGCCGCCTTCACGCCCAGGAAGCCCGCGCCCAGCAGCATGGTGAACCCCAAGAAGAGCACCAACAGCTTGCGGCGCCCGGTCTGCGCGGCGTGCACGGCCAGGGCCATGGTGAGGCTGCTGCCGATGAGGATGGCGGTGTTGATGGCGCCCCAGCGGATGTCCAGGGTGTTGCTACCGGCGGCGAAGGCGGGGAAGTACTTCAGCCGATACGCCAGATACACGGTGAACAGGCCGCCGAAGAACATGATCTCCTGCACCAGGAAGAGCCACATGCCCAGGGTGGTGGCGTCGTGCTGCTGCTCCATGGAGTCGAAGTGATGTTGCAGCCTGGGATGCGTGGCGGCTTCGGGGTTATGCGACAATGTCGCCCTCCTGGCCGCCGTGATAGGCGTACGCCTCCTCGACCACCACGGGCGGCTGGTCGAAGTTGAAGGTGGGCGGAGGCGAAGACGTCTCCCACTCCAGTCCCTTGGCTCCCCAGGGATTGGGTCCGGCCACCGGGCCGTAGCGCAGCGACCACAACAGATATACGAAGGGCAGCAGGTACCCCACCGCCAGAATGGAGGCCCCGGCGCTCGACATCACGTTCAGCACCTGGAACTCCTCGGGATAAGCGTGGTAGCGGCGCGGCATCCCCAGATAGCCGAGGACGAACTGGGGGAAGAAGGTGAGGTTGAATCCCACGAAGATGATGAGCGCGGCGAGCTTGGCGAAGCCTTCGGGATAGAGCCGGCCGCTGATCTTGGGCCACCAGAAGTGGAGGCCGCCGAGGTAGCCCATGACCACGCCGCCCACCATGATGTAGTGGAAGTGGGCGACGATGAAGTAGGTGTCGGTGACGTGCACGTCCACGCCCATCGAGGCCAGGAACAATCCCGTGAGCCCGCCGATGGTGAACAGCCCGATGAAGCCGAAGGCGTAGAGCATGGGCGTGTTGTAGGCGATCGAGCCCTTGTAGAGCGTGGCCGTCCAGTTGAAGACCTTGACCGCGGAGGGGATGGCCACCAGGAAGCTTAAGACGGAGAACACCATGGCGGCGTACACCGACATTCCGGAGACGAACATGTGGTGTCCCCAGACCAGGAATCCGAAGACGGCGATGGCCACGCTGGCGAAGGCGACGAAGGGATATCCGAAGATGCGCTTGCGGGCGAAGCAGGCCACCACCTCGCTGACCACGCCCATCGAGGGCAGGATCATGATGTATACGGCGGGGTGGGAGTAGAACCAGAACATGTGCTGGAAGAGGATGGGATCGCCGCCCAGGCGGGGATCGAAGATGCCGATGTGCAGGCCGCGCTCCAGCGCCACCATCACCAGGGTGATGGCGATCACCGGAGTCCCCAGCACCATGATGAGGCTGGCGGCGTAGTGCGCCCAGATGAACAGCGGCAGGCGGAACCAGGTCATCCCCGGGGCGCGCATGCGGTGGATGGTGACGATGAAGTTCAGCCCGGTGAGGATGGAGGAGAAGCCGGCGATCAGGATGCCCACCGCCGCAGGAATGACGTGGGTGTTGGAGAAGGTGGTGCTGAGCGGCGCGTAGAAGGTCCAGCCGGTGTCAATCCCGCCGGTGATGAGCGAGTAGAGCGTGATCGCTCCCCCGATCAGCAGCAGGTACCAACTGGCCAGGTTCAGCCGGGGGAAGGCCATGTCCTTGGCGCCGATCATCATGGGCACCAGGAAGTTCCCCAGCACGGCGGGCACCGAGGGGATGAGGAAGAAGAACACCATGATGATGCCGTGCATGGTGAAGATGCGGTTGTAGGCGTCAGAGCTGACCAGATCGCCGGCGGGTGTGAGCAGCTCCAGGCGGATGAGCATGGCCAGGAATCCGCCCACGGCGAAGAACAGCGTCACCGTCACCAGGTAGAGCAGCGCGATGCGCTTGTGGTCGGTGGTCAAAAGCCACGAGCGGATGCCGTAGTCGGCGTTGAGGTAGTGGGTGCGCGGTCCGGCAGCTTGGGGAGCGGCGCTCATTTTGTTTTCCTTGTCCCGGGTACGGCGGTGACCGGGGGCGCGGCCGGTGGCGCGGCGCCCGCCACCGGCGGCTTGGCTTCCAGTGACTTGATGTAGGCCAGCAGTTGCAGCAGTCCCTCTTCGCTGATCTGTCCCTGGAAGGTGGGCATGATGGGCTGGTAGCCGAA
>DASYVL010000102.1 GCA_035937135.1 Terriglobales bacterium | reverse complement strand
GGTCCTTGTTGAAGACGATCTGGGTGATGCCGGTACGGTCGCGCACGTCGATGAAGATGAGGTTGCCCAGGTCGCGGCGGCGGTTCACCCAGCCCATCAGGACCACGCGCGCGCCGGCGTCCGCGGAGCGCAGGGCCCCGCAGGTGTGCGTGCGCCGAAGATCGCCGAGGAAGTCGAGTTGCACGGAGTACCTTGAGAGCGCCCGAAGGCGGAGTGGAGATTATAAGGTGGGACTCGCCCTTCTTCTTCTCAAAGCTCACCACGAAGGAAACAAAGGGTTCACGAAGGTTGAATGCGCCGAGCCAGTTCTCCGCGCGGAACGCTCACCTGCTCGCCGGTGGCCAGGTTCTTGAGCGCGAAGTCGCCGGACTTGACCTCGTTCTCGCCCAGGATGAGGGCGAAGCGGGCGCCGAGCTTCGCGGCCGTTTCGAGCGACTTCTTCAGGCGAAAGCTCTCGTCACCCAGACGCACGACGAGGTCGTGGTGGCGCAGCTCGCGGGCGAGCTTGGCGGCTTCGCGGTCCATGCCGGGGCCGAGCGGCGCGATGTAAACGTCGGGCGGATGGGCGATGGCTGCGGCCGACTCTTCCGCCGCCATCACCAGCCGGTCCTCGCCGATGGCGAAGCCGATGCCGGGAGCGGCGGGTCCGCCCAACATCTCGGAGAGCCCGTCGTAGCGGCCTCCGCCGAGGATGGCGTTCTGCGCCCCCAGCGCGCCGTGGGTGAATTCGAAGGCGGTGCGGGTGTAGTAGTCCAAGCCGCGCACCAGGCGGTCGTTCACGTTGAATGGGACTTCCATCGCCTTGAGCAGCGCCTGCACTTCGGCGAAGTGGGTGCGGCAGGCGTCGTCGAGGAATTCACTCATGCGCGGAAGCTTGGTGATGATGGGCTGGTCGGCCTCGACCTTGCAGTCGAAGACGCGCATGGGATTGGTCTCCGCGCGGCGCTGGCAGTCGGCGCACATCTTCTTTACGTGAGCGGCGAGAGCTTTCTGCAGGACGGCGTGATATTTGGGGCGGTCGGCGGAGCAGCCAACGGAGTTCAGCTCGAGCGTCCAGCCCTGAATGCCGACGCGGTCGAGCAGCGTGGCCAGCATTTCCAGCACCTCGGCGTCCAGGGCCGGGGACTCGCTGCCGGCCGCGGCGGGGCCGATGACCTCAGCGCCGATCTGGTAGAACTGCCGATAACGGCCCTTCTGCGGACGCTCGCGGCGGAACTGCGGGCCGATGTAGTAGAGCTTCTGCAATCCGGGACGCTCCCAGAGCCGGTGCTCGATGTAGGCGCGGACCACGCCGGCGGTGTTTTCCGGGCGCAGGGTCAGGGACTGACCTTTTTCACTTTCGGCGCGGGCGCGGTCTTCCCAGGTGTACATCTCCTTCGAGACGATGTCGGTCTCCTCGCCCACGGAGCGGGCGAAGAGCTGGGTCTCCTCGAAGATGGGAGTGCGGATCTCGTGGAAGTCGTAGACGCGGAAGACGTCGCGGGCGGCGGCTTCGACGAAGTTCCAGAGAGCGGTCTCCGGGGGGAGGAGGTCGCGGGTGCCGCGGACGGATTTGATGGGAGGAGCCATCAGCAATCAGCATTCAACGAGAGTAGGTTCCTCGCCCGCCGGAGCGGGCTCGGAATGACAACTACTTTACGCCGGACTCACGCAGGTACTGGTCCTTATATCCCAGATAGTTTCTCGCGTACCGCAGGATGGTCTCCTGGTCCGCCTCGCCCAGCTTCTTCTTGAACTTTCCCGGGACTCCCATCCACAGCGACTGCGGCTCGACCACGGTGTTCTCCGGGATGACGGTGCCGGCGGCGATGATGGAGCCCGAGCCGATGCGGGCGTTGTTGAGGATGACCGAGCCCATGCCGATGAGGCAGCGGTTCTCGACTACGCAGCCGTGCAGGGTGACGGAGTGGCCGACGGTGACCCACTCGCCTACCTCGACCGGGTACTTGCCGAGCATGCCGTGCAGCACGGAGCAATCCTGGATGTTGGAGTTCGAGCCCACGCGGATGGAGTTGACGTCGCCGCGCAGCACGGCGTTCATCCATACGCTCGCGTGCTCGCCCAGGGTGACGTCGCCGATGAGCTGGGCCGAGGGATCCACAAAGCAGGTGGCGGCGATCTGCGGGCTGTGTCCCTGGTAGGAGCGGATCATGGATAGGAGCGGATCATGGTGGCGAGGGCCGACTGGGCGAAGGTAACACGCAGCCCGAGCGAGCGGCAATTCCATTTCGGAACAACGACTTCCGGGCCGAAGAACACGCGGAAAACCGCGATTTTGGCGGGTGGGCGCGGCCTCGGGAAGCGACAATTCCACGGGTAATCTGCCAGCCGTTACTTTGGGTTACCAAAGGAACGTCCACGATGTTCACGACGTTCACTCTGCGACATCCGCTAATCACTCGTAGTTCCAGATCGCTGGATTGAAAACAAAGCACTTATTGGGTTCGTTTCGCAAAATTACGCCTTGAGATTTGAACCCTATCTAGCCGGGTCATGAATCTGGACTTAAGGGGCTTGACTCCTAAGCGACGTTTGGCCCTGTCGAGTGAGCCCTCTCGTGACACTCAGCGCAGAGCGTGATGAGATTGCTCTCGGCGTCCTCGCCCTGCTGACTGCGGAAGCGGAGGTGGTGAACTTCGAGCTGAGTAGTTCTCCCGCAGTTCTGGCAGCGCCAGCCGTCGCGCTGGAGTACTTGCTGCCGGAGGCTCCTGCACGAATCGGCGTCCAGCCGGACCGGGCGCTCTTTTGGACGAACGCGGTTCATGAAGCCGGCCTCATGTAATCAAGGAATCTTTCCTTCTGTGGCTGGGGCAGGAACCGTGAGAAGCGACAGAGGGAGGCCAGCAGCAGCTCCGGATCGCCGTTTTCGAGATTGGC
>DASYVL010000101.1 GCA_035937135.1 Terriglobales bacterium | reverse complement strand
GCTTTCGGCTTGCGTTGATCCGCGCTCATTAGGGGCTGGGCTCCATTAGTTTAGATGGCAATCCGCCGCCGCCGGCTCTCCGAATGCAACAAAAGTCGGCCTGGCAAAGGTTACTTTGGTACTGAATCCCTATACTCCCTGGGTCTCCGGGGCCCAGATAAACTTATGAATCTGAAGGCCTAAGCGCACCGGCAGGCCGTCCGCCAGGATCCAGCCGGCCAGCTCCCGGGGGTCGAGCAGGCATTGGGAGGCGTCGCGGGCCCCGCGGGCGTCCTTGCGAAACGCTGGGGAAAGAATCACCGAGCCGGCGCGCTCCGCCAGCTTGTGCTCGCGGGTGAAGTCGCGAGCGAACTCGTAATCTGTCCGGTCGCTGAGGACGAACTTCACCTCATCGCGCGGCGTCAGCGCCTCGAGATTCTCCATGCGGAAGGTTCCGGCCTCGCCGGAGTGCGGACACTTCACGTCCACAATCTTCACCACTTCCTGCGGTACGTTCGCCAGCGGCCGTTCGCCGCTGGTCTCGAGCAGGATGGTGTAGCCCGCGGCCAGCAGCCGCCGCATCAGGTCTAAAACCTCGTCCTCCTGCAGCATGGGCTCGCCGCCGGTGATCTCCACCAGCTTCACGGGCGCCAGCTTGCGGACCTCCCTTTCCATCTCCTCCACCGTCATCTTGCGCCCGCCGGTGAAGGCGTACTCGCTGTCGCACCACGTGCAGCGCAGGTTGCACCCGGTCAGCCGCACGAAGATGCAGGGCAGTCCGGCGTAGGAGGACTCGCCCTGAAGGGAGCGGTAGATTTCAGTGATTTGCATTCTAGTGGCGAGTGGCTCACTCGAAATACGTGGCCGTGGTCGAATCCGTTTCCCACACCGTGACTTCCTTCACCCGCACGCGGCCCTGGGTCGCCGACTTCAGTTTGGCGCTGGTCTCGTCGTAGAAGTGCCGGGCCAGGTTCTCCGCCGAGGGATTCACGGTGGCGAACGGCGCCAGGTCGTTCATCATCTGGTGGTCGAGCCGCTCGATCGCCGGCTTCATCAGCTCTTTCAGGTCTTTGAAGTCCACCAGCAGGCCGGCCTTATCCAGCTCTGAGCCGGTGAGCGTCACCCGCACCTTGTAGTTGTGCCCGTGCGGGTTCTCGCACTTGCCCTTGTAGTCGCGCAGGTAGTGCCCCGCGGCAAAGCTCTCTTCGACGGTGATTTCGAACATGGCAGCCTTCAGCTCTCAGCCGTTACTTCATCAGCCAAGGCGCGGACGCGTCCCGAAACACACATTGTAGCGCGGAGAGAGGCCCAGGCCGCTTCCCGCGCCGCTAGGTCGCTCCGAAGAAGGATTCCACGTCCGCCAGCTCGGTGGTCCGCCGGTAGTTCGGCAAGCTCTCCAGGAAGACCTGCCCATAGCGCTGCTTGAGGATGCGATTATCGAGCAGCGCCAGCACGCCGCGGTCCTGCAGCGAGCGGATCAGCCGCCCAAAGCCCTGCTTCAGGGTGATGACGGCCGCGGGCACCTGGTAGTCGAAGAAGGCGTTGCCGCCCTCTTCGTCAATGGCGCGGATACGGGCAGCGACCACCGGGTCGCCCGGCACGGCGAAGGGCAGGCGGTCGATGATGACGCAGCTCAACTGCTCGCCCTGCACGTCCACGCCCTGCCAGAACGAGGCCGTGGCGAACAGCACCGCGTTGGGCGTCAGGCGGAACTCCTCGAGCAGCGCGCTCTTGGGCGCGTCGCCCTGGCGGAAGACGGGGAACTCCAGCTCGCCCAGCAGCCGGTCGTGGAGGTCGTGCATCTGGGCGTAGCTGGTGAACAGGCAAAAGGCGCGTCCTTGCGTGATCTCCAGCAGCCGCCGGATGCGGTCGGCGGCGCGCGCGGCGAACTGCGGCGTGCGCGGGTCGGGCAAATCGGGCGGGATGTAAAGGATCGCCTGACGCGCGTAGTCGAAGTGCGAGGGCACCACCAGCTCCCGCCCGTGGTCCACGCCCAGCCGCCGCCGCACGTAGCTGAAGCCCCCGGAAACGGCCAGCGTCGCCGAGGTCAGCACCGCCGTTTCCAGCTTCTCGAACAGGCACTGGCGCAGGATCTGCGAGACATCAATGGGCGTGGCCTGCAGGATGACGTGCCCGCCGCCGCGCCGGCCTTCCTTCCTACGCTCGATCCAGAAGACGGTGTTGCGGTCGTCGGACTCGAGCAGGAAGCTCAACTGCACGCGCAGCTCTTCGGCGCGCCGCGCCAGCGCGAAGACTTCCTCCGGCTTCTCGCGCAGCCCCTGCAACTCCGAAGCCAGCCCGGAAAGCGCGCCCAGCAAACCGGAGTACTCGTCGCCGTTTTCTTCCAGGAATTCGCGGCGATTCTCGAAGGCGAAGCGGCCCTCGCCCGGAGGGATGAGCGCGAAAAAGAACTGCGAGCGCTCCCGCACCCGCGCCACCGCCGACTTGATCTGCGGGGTGAACAGGTGCTTCCACTTGAGCAGGGTCTCGGCGTCGCGCACCAGTTCGTCGAAGCGCAGGTTGCTGATCGCAATGCCGAAGTAGCTCGACGCGATGTCCTCCAGCTCGTGCGCCTCGTCGAAGATGACCGCGCCGGCCTCCGGCAGGATGCCCGCGTC
>DASYVL010000100.1 GCA_035937135.1 Terriglobales bacterium | reverse complement strand
ATTGTTTCCCTGGTGGGGCTCGCGGCTTGGGCCAGCGACACGATGGTGCCCTGGAAGTCACAGCAACTGAAGCTGGACAATGTTGTGCGCGCGGGCAGCGTGGTGCTGCCGGCGGGTGAGTACCGCGTCACCCACGAGATGCAGGGCACGCAGCACATCCTAGTGATGGCGCTGACCGGGAGGGGCAAGCAGACCTTCCGGGTGCCGTGCACGATGCAGCCCCTGGTCCAGGCAGCGGCGCAGACGGAGCAGCACTATCGCTTCGAAGGCAAGGAGAGGATCCTGGTCGGCCTGGTCTTCAAGGGCGACAAGGTCTTCCACGCCTTCTAAACAAGACAAAGGGCAAAGGTAAAAGGGCAAGGGTAGGAAGCAGAAAGGAAAAAGTGGGTCCGCGCAAGAGCGGGGCTTTTTCCTTTTTACTTTTCCCCTTTGCCTTCCTACTTTTGCCTTGCTTTGATGGCCCTGGCCGTTTCCGCCGCTTGCTGCTGGATGCGCTGCGGAAGGTCGCGTGACGGGCGCTGGTAGGACTCGAGCAGCGGCAGGTCCTCGGCCCGTCCGACCAAATAGAGCGCGCGCAGCGCCTCCCAGACCTGCTCGGTCCCAGGATCGAGTGTGAGCAATTCGGCGCCCGCGGCAACGTCTGCGCCTTCCTTCACCGCCAGCGAGCGCACCCGGCCGGTGATGGGCGCGCGGACCTCCGCGGTTTCGCCGCCGGCTTCGATGGCTTCGATTCTTGCGAGCATGGTCCCATGGTTGGCGGGCTCGCCCGCTCGCGCGATGGCTGCCACCCGTCCCGCGCGGGGCGCAGTGATCACCACCGGCTTGAGCAACTCGAGGATCTGCGCGTGACCGGCGTCATCCCCGAAGCGGACTAGCGAGAGTGCCGCGTTGCCGCGCACCATGGGCGAAGCGTCCCCCAGCATCCTGCGCAGGGCCTCATGGAACTCGGGGCGCGTGACGTCCTGGCCCATCACCCAGGCGTCGGTGGTGCGGATCTCCTCGACGGGATGCGTGGCCAGGCGCACCAGCTCGGGATACCAGCGCTCGGCGTCCTTGTCCCCGCGCGCAATGCGCTCCCCCACCTGCACCAGGGCGTGCTGGACGTGCCGGGGCTTGTCGGTCTCCGCGAAGTACTGCGAGATCTCGGCGTCGCTGAGCGAGCGGCCGAACCAGGTGCTGCGCCAGAAGAGGAAGGGCAGCAGCACGATGAGCCACGCCGTGAGGAAGAAGAGGAAGCGCATGGGGCCGGACATTCGCTTTCGCGGCTTCTCCGCTGCCGGCGCTGCGGATATCTCGGTAGTTTCGGCTTCGCTGGGATCGATGGGCGTCATGGCTTCCAGTTGACTGACAATAGACTATTGCTTAGTGCTGCTCATTCGACGTCCGCATCCATCACCCGGTCCTGCTCCAGATAGTGAGAAACGGCGTACTGGGCGAGCAGCGGCGTCTGCAGGCGGATGGCGGCGCCGCGCCACTCTCCGCGCGCATGGGGCGCCTCGGGACCGTGTCGGCACTCGCCGCTCGAGCCATGCTGCGGGCCGAAGGAGGCGCCCTGGATCTCGTCGAAGTGGCGCAGCCGCCGCCAGGCTTCGTCGCCCACCGTGCCTGCGATGTCGATCTTGAGCTTGACCACCGCCGTTTTCATGCCGCGAACAGATGGTACAGCATCAGGTAGATGACCACGCCGGTGACGGAGACGTACATCCAGATGGGCAGGGTCCAGTGGGCGATGGCGCGATGGCGGTCGAAGCGCTCGCGGAGCGCCCGCGCCAGCGTGATGGGCACCAGCACCACCAGCGACACTGCGAGTATGGTGTGCGAAAGCAAAATCGTGAAATACACGGGACGCGACCAGCCCGTCCCCTGGAAATGCACCGAGCCCACGTGCCAGTGGTAGTAGAGATAAGACACCAGGAAGATGCTGGAAGTGACGACAGCCGCTCCCATGCACATGCGGTGGCGCGTGACCTGCTTTCGGCGGATGAAGCGGTATCCGGCGGTCAGCAGCGCGGCGCTTGTGCCGTTCAAGACGGCATTGATTGCGGGGAAGACGCTGTAGTCGGTCATCAAGTCAGGCGGCGGGCTGCGTGCTGCGGCGGCTGGCCATCCAGAAGGCGACGGCGAACATGAGGGCGGAGAACGCGGCCAGGATGGCCAGGGCGCTAGCGGCTGAAGTCTCCCCCAGCGTCCCCGGGAAGAGCGCGGCGCGCAGCGCATCCACCCCGTAGGTCAGAGGGTTGGCGCGCATCAGGACGCGGATCCATCCCGACGCCCCGCTCATGGGGAAGAGCGCGCCGGAGAGCAGCCACATGGGGATGAGGAACAGGTTCACGATGGCGTGGAAGGCCTGGGATGAATCCAGCCGCCAGGCCACGATGAAACCCAGCGCGGTGAGGGAGAACGAAACCAGGAAGACGATGAGGGCGACCAGCGCCAGTTGCTGCCATCCGATGTGAATGCCGGCTGCGGGAGCGAAGGCCAGAAAGATCATACCTTGCACGGCCGAGAGCGTGGTTCCGCTGAGGACTTTCGAGAGCACGATGACTGAGCGGTTCACCGGCGCCACCAGCACGGAGAGCAGGAATCCCTCGCGGCGGTCTTCGATCACGGACATCATGGCGAAGATGGAGGTGAAGAGCACCACCAGGATGAGCGCGCCGGGAAAGAAGTATCCCAGGTAGTGTTCGGTCCCGCCCGCGCCGGAGCGGATGGAGTTTCCGAAGCCCGACCCGATCACCAGCCAGAAGACCACGGGGGAGAGGATGACGCCCACCACGCGCCCCGGCTGGCGGTAGAAGCGCACCACCTCGCGCCACCACAGGGAGACGACGGGCAAAGCCACGCTCGCGCCGAAGCCGATGTGTGCGGCAGGGCACGCGGCGGCGGGCGCCGCGGCTTCATGCGCAGTGGTGGAGGGGGTGGCCAAATCAGGCTCCCTTTTCGGCGGCCGGCTTGCGGCGCTTCAGGAAGTCCAGCCAGCCGGCCTCGTAGGCGTCCCAGGCGGCGCTCAGGAAGAAGATGCCAGCCATGGTCAGCAGGATGAGGCAGAGGAAGAGCCCGTCCACGGTAAGCATCTCGCGGTTGCGCAGCACCCAGGCCACGCCCGCGAGGGGAATCATTCCCAGAACGACTGCGAGCACGATTCCAGCGATGACGCGCAAGGGTCCCTCCTGAGACTGGCTTCCATGAAGTTTACTGCATCCGGCTCAGGCGGCGGCGCCGGACTGGCCGTTCTCCGCGTCGGTCCAAAAGCGGTGGCCGGTGCGGCGGATGAAGACGTCCTCGAGCGTGGGCTTGGAGACCGACATGGCCTCGATCTCGCCGGGGAAGGCTTCGACCACGTCGGTGACGAAGCGGTGGCCGTGCTGGCGCTCCAGGCGGACCTTGCCGTCGAGGAGCGTGGGCGAGCCGCCGAAGCGCTCGGTGATGCGGCGGGCGAGCGACACCGGATCGCGCGCCTCCAATAGGATGACGTCGCCGCCAATCTCGCTCTTGAGCGCCGCCGGCGTGCCTAGCGCCACCAGGCGCCCTTCGTTCAGGATGGCCAGGCGATCGCAGCGCTCCGCCTCCTCCATCAGGTGCGTGGTGATAAGCACGGTGACCTGCTCGTGCTCGCGCAGCGACTTCAGGTACTGCCACAGGTCGCGGCGCGCTCCAGGGTCGAGCCCGGTGGTGGGCTCGTCGAGCAGCAGGACCGAGGGCCGGTGCAGCAGTCCCTTGGCCAGCTCCACCCGGCGCTGCATGCCGCCGGAAAAGGTCTGGGTACGCTCGCGCGCGCGGTCCTCGAGGCCGACATGTTCGAGGACTTCCTGGATGCGCTGGTCGAGCGCCGCGCCGCTCATGCCGTAGAGGTGTCCCTGATGCCAGAGGTTCTCGGCTGCGGTCAGCTTCACGTCAATGCTCTGCGCCTGGAAGACCACGCCGATCTGACGGCGCACGTCGGCGGGCGACTGGGCCGCGTCAAAGCCCATCACACGCGCGCTGCCCGAAGAGGGAAGCATCAGCGTGGAAAGGATACGGAAAAGCGTGGTCTTGCCGCTGCCGTTCGGTCCCAGCAGGCCGAAGATCTCCGCGGCGTTGACTGCGAACGACACCTCCTCCAGCGCCGCACGCTCACCGTAGCGGTGGGAGAGGTTCTCGATCTCGATGACTGGTGGGTTCACGGAAGAAGAGGCCGCGCTCACTTCAGGCGGCGTTCAGCATCATCAGGGCAAAGAGCAGCGGCAGATAGATCACCGACGCCTGCAGCAGTTGCCGCGCCCGCGGCTTGGACTGCGGCGAGGTCGCGGGCAGCCGCAGCGCTGCCAGCCGCACGCCGGCCCATAGGAAGGCCGCGCCCAGAAGCAGCGCGCCCGCAAAATAGATCCGCCCGGCCATGTGCAGGTAGACCGGGGCCAGGCTGACTGGGATCAAAGCCAGAGAGTACAGCACCACCTCGCGCGCGGTGGAGCGTCCGTCGGGTTCCACCACCGGAAGCATGCGGATGCGCGCCTCCTCGTAGTCCTCGCGATAGAGCCAGGCGATGGAGAAGAAGTGCGGAAACTGCCAGCAGAAGACGATGGCGAAGAGTGCCAGCGCCTCCCAGCCCAGCTTGCCGCCCGCCGCCGTCCAGCCCAGGACGCCCGGCATGGCGCCCGGGAACGCTCCCAGGAAGGTGCAGATGGGAGAAACTTTCTTCAGCGGCGTGTAGATGCCCAGGTAGGCGCCGGCGGTGGCCAGGGCCAGCAGCGCGGTCAGCGGATTGGTCGCCCAGGCCAGGTAAGCGATGCCGCCCGAGGCAGTGAGTACGCCGAAGGTTGCCGCGTGCAGCGCGCCCATGCGGCGCGCGGGCAGCGGGCGCCGGTTGGTGCGCCGCATCAGGCCGTCGGACTCGCGCTCCACCACCTGGTTGAGAGCGGCGGTGCCGCCCGCCACCAGTCCGATGCCCAGGACGGCGTGCAGCAGGGTCCAGGAAAGGGAAGTCACGCCGCTGCGGGCCGTAGCCAGGTAGAAGCCGCACCAGGCGGTCATCATCACCAGCGAGGTCACGCGCACCTTCACCAGCGCGGCGTAGTCGAGCAGGCGGCCGAGCGGGCCACTGCGGCTGAGGCTCAAGGGCTGGGTGGCGGCGCTCATGCAATCACCGCCTGGGGGGATTCAGAGCGCTCTGCGGCGGGTGCCTGCTTGCTCGAAGGCGCCAGGTGACGCTGTACCTGGAGCGCCAGCCACGCCGTGGTTGCCAGCACCAGCGCGCCCACTGCCACGTGGGCTACGGTGGTCACGACCATTGCCAGCAGGGGCTGGGGGGCGTCCTTGCCCCACTCCACGCGGGTGAGGTAGGCGCCGAAGCCCAGACTGAGCTGCAGCACGATCAATCCCAGCAGGATCTGCGCCGGACGGCGAAGCTGCGGGAGGCTGCCGTAGTTGCGGAGCAGGCGAGTAACCACCCACAGCACAGTCACCGTCACCACTGCCGCCATGATCAAGTGCGGCAGCAGCTTGAGGGCGGAGTGGCGGAAGGCTGCGCCGAGGATGAGTTGCAAGTAAACGCTGGCCAGCGCCAGGCCGACGAGGGCGCGCGTCATTATCCTTGGCCGGCCGGGGTCGCGCAGCTCGAGGCGTGGGGTCTCCAGCCAGCCGCGGCTGGTGAAGAGCGCCATGGCCACGATGGTGACGAAGAAGGTCTGCGCCAGGGTGGCGTGCGCGGTCGAGACCGCGGGCGGCAGGAAGAACAGTACCGTGATCCCGCCCAGGATGCCCTGGACGATCACGCCAGCCAGCGCCCAGAAGCCCAGGCGGCGCATCCAGCGGCGCTTGTCCACGCGCCAAGTCCAGATCGCCAACACGATCATCAGCAGCCCGACGGTCTCGGCTACCATGCGGTGCCCGTGCTCGAACAGGATGCCGCCCTTCATGGGCGGCAGGCGGTAGAGCGAACCGAACGAGGTGGGCCAGTCAGGGACGGAGAGTCCGGCGTCGTTGCTGGTCACCAGAGCCCCGGCCAGCAGCAACAGGAAGGTGGCCGCCGCCGTGCCCACGGCGAAGTAGTGATGTGCCGGGTTGTAGGGCGTTGTCGACGGCTTCAGAAAAAGCTCCTCATGCAACGATGCGAGCCGCGTATGCGGCTCGCTCGAGTGCCAGACGCGGCCGGGCTTTGCCCGGCACCCAGCCGAGAGCGCTGGGCTACGTGGTTGCTACTGGGCCGCCTTAAAGCTGAAATCGGCGGTCTTGGACTCTTTGGCGCCGACCTCGATCTGCATGGTCTGCTCACCCAGGGTCTCATGCACGGCCGCGATGGTGTACTTCCCCGGAGGCAGTCCTGAGATGGTGAACTTGCCGTCCTTGCCGCTGACGGAGAAGAACGGGCTCTTCACCACGCCGACGTACATCTTCATCCAAGGATGCTGGTTGCACTTCACGGGCAGCAGAACTTCTTCACGCGCGAAGCTCTTCTCCAGGGCCGCGGCCTTGGGCGCCTGCGATTCGTTCCACTCCTTGTTGTTCTTGGGCGAAGGGTGAATGTTGTGGGTGGTGGGGTCGCTGTTCAGGATCTTCACCGTCTGGCCGGTCATCACGCCCAGCACGTGCGGGACGTAGTGGCAGCCGTGCTGGTCGATGGTGGCGGATTCCGTGGGCGCAGAGAAGGTACGATCGCCCAGGCCTTCCTTCACGTAGACGAAGACGTTGGCCAGCTTGCCGCCATCGGAGACCACGGTCTCGGTCATGCCCATGCCGCCGGCGCAGGTCGGGTCCTGGCTCATGTCGATCTTCCTGGCCTTGGGCGCCGTACCATCGAGCTTGATGGTGCCCGTTACTGTGGCCACGGTGGCGGGATCGATCGGGGTGGCCTTGGCCGCGGGGGCCGCTGTGGGCGCCGACTCCTCGCTGGGAGCCTCTTCCTTCTTGCTGCAGCCGGCCAGCGCCAGCACCAGCACAAACGAGCAGAGCGCTGTGAGCGCCAGCCATTTCTTGCGGTTCATAAAGTCGTCACACCTTTCTGAATGGATTTGAGCGCCTGCGGAAAACTCCCTATTCTACCTTGAACCGCCCGCCGCCGCTCGATGCGAACCGGCGCCCGGCTGCTTGCTCGAGGTCCGGCCAGGCGCTGCCGCTCGGGCCGCCGCCGCGCGGCGCTGCTCTTCCGCCGTCAATTCCATCATGTAGCGGACCAGCAGCTTGGTGTGGTCCTTGCCGTAGCCCTGGAAGGAGGGCGGCACCGGGCCGTTGAACACCCACTGCGCCCCGTCCTTGCGGAACAGCTTCGAAGGCATGGAGGTGCCGGGGCTGATGTTCTGGGGATCGACGATCCAGCGCTCCATCCATCCCGGCTTCAGCCGTTCCTTGGCCATGAGGAAGTTGGGTGCAGTGGCGATCTTGTCGTGATTGGGATCGCCGGTGGCGTGACACTTCAGGCAGGGCGCGCCCATGCTGGTGAACAGGCTGCGCGCCATCTCCGTCTCCTGCGGCGAGAGAGCCTCCAGCCTCTGCGGCGTGTAAGGCATGGGCTGGCTGGCCAGCGCCTGGAAGAAGCGCACCAGCTTGCGCAGCTCGTTATCCGAGAAGTTGAAGGTGGGCATGCGCGCCTTCAGATAGGGACGCACGCCGTTGCGATTGGTATCCGTCGCGCTCAGCGCCGGGTTGGAGAGGAAGCGCATCATCCACGCGGGATCGACACGAGCGCCTTCCGTGAGCAGCTGCGGCGGACGCTGTTCCTTCCAGTCCGGGTCCTGGTATTTCTTCATCTGAGTGAACGAGGTCACTTGCCCGGGCAGGAACTGGTGGCAGCCCATGCAGTTGTACTTCTTGACAATCCACCAGCCTTCCTGGATGTCGCGGCGCTCGTCGCCCGGCTTGTAGATGTAGCCGGCGGGCAGCGAGACCTCCTGCGTGCTGTCCCGGCTGCCCAGCAGGAAGGTGACCAGCGCGCGGATCTGGTCTTTGGTCAGGTGCGGGTCGGGCATGCGCAGATACTCGGTGGGCGCCCGCTCCCGCTGCCGCCCTTGCAGGTCATAGTCGTAGATATTGGGCAGCGACAGCTTGTGCTCGAAGAATCCCCTGTGGTCGTACCAGGACTCGCCCTTCTTCTGGGGGCCCTCGGGCAGCCGCTCCACATAGCTGGCGTACCGCGAGTCGTTGATCTTGGGCTCGCCAGCACCCGCCTTCGAAGGATGCGTCAGCAGCGCAAAGTCCAGTCGCTCGATGGGCTTCGAGCCTTCGACCGTCAGCTCGGTCCCGATGCGCCCTTCGTCCTCGAAGCCCGAGATCTCGTGGCACCCGGCGCAGCCGAAGTGGCGGATCCACTTCTTGCCCTCGGCCTTCAGCTTGGGATCGTTCATGAACGCAGAAGCGTCGGCGTAGGAGGACGGCTCGCGCTTCTTGTGCGACATGAGGTAGGTGGCGACGTCGGCGGCGTCCTGCTCGCTCAGCCGCAGGATGGGCATCACCGTCATCTGCTGCACCTGCAGCTCGTGGCCGTCGTTGGGGCAGGTGGAGTGCTCCAGGTCGAAGACGTAGGGCAGGCCCTTCTTGGCGTAGTCCTCGGGACCGATGTCCTTCTTCTCATATGCGCAGTACGGGCGCACGCGCTGGCGCGGGTTGTGCACCCAGCGTGCCAAGTAGTCGTAGTTCACTTTTTCGCCCACGCGGCTGAGGTCGGCAGCGAAGCTCCCACCCTGCAGCTCGCCGTCTTCCTCGATGGAGTGGCAGCCCAGGCAGCCGCGGGTCTCGAACAGCTCTTGGCCGCGCTTGAAGTCGCCCGGCTTCTGCTTAGGGATGGAATCGGTCAGCGCCGATTGCCACAGGTAGGCGGTGATGGCGTTGCGCTGGGCGTCGCTCAGCCGGAAGTTCGGCATCTTGGTGGTGGCGCGAAATTCGGTGGGCTTGTGCAGCCACTCCGGGATCCAGTTAGGGTTCAGCTTGGCGCGGATGTCCTTGAGGTTGGGTCCGATCTTCTTCTGATCACGCAGCAGGTTGCGCGCTTGCAGATCGACCTGCTCGATGCGCCCGTCCAGGTTGCTGATTCCCACACGCAGGTTCTCGGCCTGCTGGTAGAGCCGCTTGGCTTCGGCGTTGTCCGAGGCCTGGTCACCCTGCTGGGAGAGCAGCCGGACCTGCCGCAGGTCCTCTCTCTTCTGCGCCTCCAGTTGCTTGATGAGCTGGTTGGCGGCCAGCAACTGCTCGGACTCGGGGTCGTAGCCCTCGTAGCGATGGCAGCCATTGCATCCTCGGACGCGGAAGAGCTCCTTGCCCTGGTCGATGATGGTGCCCATCTCCGGCCCCTGGCCCTTGGCCAGCACCATGTCGGCCGCATGGCAGGTCTGGCATCCCGCCTGGGCGTTTTCCTTGGCGAAGAGCGGCCACAGCCAGTGCTCGTAGAGGCCGTGTCCCTTCTCCACGCTGGTGGTGGCGCGGCCGTTGCCTCCGTGGCAGGCCACGCAGCCGAACTTCTCGGGATCGTGGATGTTCAGGAGTTCCATGGGGTGCCCGACGAAGGCTTCGGCGTACTTGTCTGCCTTCTGCCCCTTGAGTGTCATGGACGCCAGGGTGAGCTTCACCGGCTCCCGCACCCCCATGTGGCAGGACTCGCAGCGGTCCACGATGTTGGCGGCGTTCACGTTGATCTGGCGGATCTGCGGATCCCATTCCCTCATCTTCTTTTCGAGGCCGGCGATTTGCTCGGGCGTGAGCGTGGCGATCTGGTCGCTGATGAAGGCGTCGAGCTTGGCGCGGGCCTCGCTCACCGGCTTCAGCAACTCTCCCAACTCGCCGCCCAGGCGGCCCTTCTCGTCCTTGAGGTCGCTGTAGGCGGCTTCCAGCTCGTCGAAGTTCAGCTGCCGGCCCTTGTACTCGGGCAGGTCTACGCTGAACTGCTTCTTCTTCCTGTATTCCCCCAGCTCGCGAAGCTTGCGGTCGCGGGAGGCCGTATCCACCGTGGTCTCCAGCTGATAGGTGTCAGCGCCCACGCGCGCGCGCGCGTCCGTGAAGACCGCCTGCACCACGCCCAGCTTGCGGCTGGCCTCGTGGATCTGGTCGTTCAACTCCTTCATCCGGGGCGTCGCTGCCTGGCTGGCCTCCTCCCAGGTCTGCTTCAGCCGCTGATAGTCGGGGTTCGACTTCAGGTCTTCCTCCGACTGCTTGGACTTGGCGTAGTCGGACTTGAGGAAGGAGAGGTAGCGCGCCTGGAACTCGGCCTGGTAGGCCTTCCAGGGACGCTGGCCCCAGAACTCGTCCTCCAGCGCCCAGAAAAGCGAGCCGATGAGCAGCACCACCGCGATGAGGTAATGCAGCGCGTAGGACCGGCTTACTACGGGATCGTCTTGCGGCGGTGGCGGTTGCGGGGGCATCTTAAGTTCTCGGTTCCCAGTTCTCGGTTCTTAGACAGCCAACGAGCAATGACCAACGACCAAAGACCAACGACCAGCGCGGCTCAAACGTTGAACCACGGCGTCACCCACACGTACTTGATGTGCAGCGCCAGTCTTAGCAGCATCTTGATGGGCAGCGAGATCATGAGCAGCAGCAGCATCATCAGGGTGTTGTATTGCAGGAAGCTCATGCGCTGGTAGTCCTTGAGGTGGAAACGCTTGAACAGGTGATGGACCACCACGCCGCCTACCGCGAAGTATCCGCCCACCACCAGAGCTCCGAAGGCCGCCTTCGCCCAGGTCGAGGTGATGTTGAATATGTCCGGCAGGTCGCGGTTCACCTCGTAGATCAGTTTGTTGTGGTCCCAGGTCTGCCCCGGCCAGAACCACATCCAACCCGGCCCGCGGATGAAGGTCCCGATGACGATCATCGAGATCCAGAGCACGATGAACCCGAAGCAGAAGGTCCCGATGGCGAACCTTCGCTGCTTGAGGGTGTAGTAGCCCGAGCCCAGCGGGTTGGGATCGATGTAGGGAATGGCCATCAGCCCGACGACGATGAACGTGGGCATGACCACGCCGGCGATCCAGGGGTCGAAATAGACCAGCATCTCCTGCAATCCCAGGAAGTACCAGGGCGCCTTGGCCGGATTCATGGTCAGATTGGGATTGGCCGGCTCCTCCAGCGGCGCGTTCAGCGCGATGGACCACACCATCAGCAGGATGGTGACGATGATGACGGCCAGGAACTCGATGCGCAGCAGGAAGGGCCAGACGTGGATCTCCTTCTGCCATCCCGGCTGGAAGGGCCAGGTCTTGCGGTGATGGGTTTTGGCCAGCGCGGGGTCGGCGGCCAACTGCTCGATGAGCCGGTCGTTGGCGCTCGCCTGCCTCCACGCCAGCCACATGTAAAAGACAAGCAGCGGAATGATGCCGACAATGGGCACATTGTCCGGCGCGGACGCGATCTCCCAAAGCTGTGACCAGTCCATAACTATCTCCGCGGCTCCTTCACTTCCGATTCCAGGATCACCGGCGCCGGCCCCGAGATGCCTCCATCTTTTCTCACCCGCCAGAAGTGCACGATCATGAAGATGGCGGCGATGATGGGGATGCCGATGCAGTGCCAGATATAGGCGCGCAGCAGGGCATTGGCGTCCACGATGGAGCCGCCCAGCAGGCCGAAGCGCACGTCGTTGTAGGGCGTCATGTGCATTTCCGGCCCAAAGGGCCCTTCGTGGCCCAGCATGGGAGTGGCGCGCGCCATGTTGGTACCCACCGTGACCGCCCAGAAGCCGAGCTGGTCGTCCGGCAACAGATACCCGGTGAACGAGAGCAGCAGGGTGAGCACCAACAGGATGACGCCCACGTTCCAGTTGAATTCGCGCGGCTTCTTGTAGCTGCCGGTGAGGAAGACCCGGAGCATGTGCAGCTCCACCGCAATCACCATGAGGTGCGCCGCCCAGCGGTGCATGTTGCGCAGCAGCCCGCCGAAGGGAACGTCGTGCTCCAGATAGAGGATGTCGCGGAAGGCCTGCACCTTGGTGGGGTGGTAATAGAACATGAGCAGCACGCCGGTGAAGGTGAGCACGATGAACAGGTAGAAGGTGATGCCGCCCATGCCCCAGGTGTAGCTGTAGCGCACGGCGTCACGGTTGATCTTGGCGGGATGCAGGTGCAGAAAGACGTTCGACAGCACGCCCAGCGCCCGGTTGCGTGGCGTGTCGTCGTGCTTGTGGCGGAAGATGGAGGTGTAGAGCTGGGTCTTGGTGGGTTTTTTCAGGCCTTCCACCTGGTCCTTGACCTTGCCCAGCATCTCGGACTTCAGCGTCCGGACGTCTTCCTTGAAGCGCTCCACCGTTCCCGTGCCGGTCTTCTTTTCGTCGTTCTCTTCTGCCATGCCTGCCTCGTCTGCCGCCTGCTACACCGAAAGAAACGCGCCTGGGTCGTCGAAGTGGGTGGCCTGCCCCTTGGGCTGCTGGTAGAGCCGGCTGGTGTCCACCACGATCTGTCCGGTGGGATCGAGCTCGATGTGGGCGCGATCCATGGGACGCGGCGCCGGCCCCTCGAAGTTCACGCCCTCGCTGTCATAGCCCGAGCCGTGGCACGGGCACTTGAACTTGTTCTCGCTCTGCTTCCAGTCGGGCGTGCAGCCCAGGTGGGTGCAGCGCGCGTAGATCACGAACAGCCGGTCGGGCGTGCGGTCCACCCAAATGCGGAAGCCCTGCTGCCATTTGGTGTCCACGCCCAAGCCGTAGTCGGCGGGATAGCCGATCTTGAAGACGGTGGAGGGCTCAAAGAGCGTCCGCGGCAGGAAAAAGCGCAGGAAGGCGAGGAACCAGGTAGCGAGGAACGCCGTCACCGCGCACCACACCAGGCGGCGGCGCTTGCGGTCGATCTCCTGGTCGGAGGGCCCGATGGCGGCTATGCCCCCGGCGGCCGCGGCCTTGGAGGTGCCGACCGCGGGCGTGCCCACGTACTTGTTGGCCTCCGTGCTCCGGGCCTCGGCTTCCGCCTTGGGAGGTGTCGCCATATTCAGTCTGCTGCCACCAATTCTTCCGGCGCCGGCGCCATCGCCGGCGACAATGCATTCCTCACCAGATCCGCCAGCGCGGCGATGAACCGGGGCGAATCGTTCAACCCCGCCGTCATCTCGAACTGCCGGATGCCCAGCCCGCGCGCCAGCTCTCGGGCCTCGTGGTCAATCTCGCCTAGCGTCTCCACGTGGTCGGAGACGAACGAAATCGGTACGACGCACAGGTCGCGGGCGCCCTCACCCGCCGCGCGCTTGAGCGTCTCTCGCAGCGACGGTTGCAGCCACTTGCTGGCGCCTACTTTGCTCTGGTAGCAGAGCCGGTGGCGGTTCGGGAACCCGCCGCGCTGCATCATTTGCATCACCAGCGTAACGGTCTCTTCCACCTGCTGCTGGTAGGGGTCGCCCTTCTCGATCACCGAAAGGGGCACACTGTGCGCGCTGAAGACCAGCTCCGCGGCCTGTGGCTCGGGGAAGCGCACCAGGGCGTCTTCGATCTTTTCCACTACGGAGTCGAGATATCCCGGGTCGCGGTAGAACTCGCGTACCAGGTGTGCCGGCGTCCCGCCGGCTGTCGCGTGGGCGTCTCGCCCGCCCCACCGCCGCGCCCATTCATTCAGGCTGCTGCCGGTGGTGGTGGAGGAGTACTGGGGATAGAGGGGCAGCAGGACAATCTGCTCGCATCCCGCGGCTTTCAGCTCCGCCACCGCCTCCCGCGTGAACGGGCGCCAATATCGCATGGCGACCACGCAGCGGGCGTCCGCACCCGAGCGGGCCAGCGCCGCTTCGAGCGCCCGCGCCTGGGCCTCCGTGTTCCTGCGGATGGGCGAGCCACCGCCAATCTCCGCGTAGTGGTGGCGGACCTTGGAGGCGCGCGTGGCCGAGATCAGCTTGGCCAATGGCTTGCGCCCCAGGCGGGCGAAGGGGAAGTCAATGATGTCGGGGTCACAGAAGAGGTTGAAAAGGAACGGCTCGATGTCCTCGAGGGTCTCAGGCCCGCCGAGCTGGAACAACACAACGCCTGTACGTGTTCTGGCTTCAGCCATTCCCCAGGAAGTCCGGAACGGGCGAGTGTAATGAACAAAGTGCCGAAGGTCAACGGAGTTTTTCACACGGCGGAAGCGTGGAACTTAGGGAGCGGGGACCGTCACCGGCTCCATCGCCGCGATGACCGCATCCGCGAACTCACTGGTGCCGGCGGTGCCGCCGACGTCGCGGGTGAGCTTATCCTTCTTGTGGCGATAAACCTCGCAGAGTCCGGCGTACACCTTGTCGGCGGCCTCGCGCTCGCCCAGGTGTCGCAGCATGAGGACGGCGGACTGCAGCACAGCGGTGGGGTTGGCGAGGTTCTTGCCCGCGATGTCCGGGGCGGAGCCGTGAACGGCCTCGAAGATGGCGCACTCGGTGCCGTGGTTGGCGCCGGGCACCAGGCCCAGCCCGCCGACGAAGGCCGAGCACAGGTCGCTGATGATGTCGCCGTAGAGGTTTTCCATCACCAGCACGTCGTACTGGTAGGGATTCATCACCAGCTGCATGCAGGTGTTGTCCACGATGTGCTCGCCATAGGTGATCTCCGGGTACTCCTTGGCGACGGTGCGGCAGCAGCGCAGGAAGAGGCCGTCTGACAGCTTCATGATGTTGGCCTTGTGGATGGCGTGGACCTTCTTGCGCTTCTCGCGGCGCGCATATTCGAAGGCCCAGCGAGCGATGCGCGTGGAGGCCTTCTCGGTGATGATCTTCAGGCTCTCGACCACGCCCGGTACCACCTCGTGCTCGATGCCCGCGTACAGGCTCTCGGTGTTCTCGCGGACAATGATCAGATCCACGCCCGGGTAGCGCGTAGGGATCCCCGGCAGGTTCTGGATGGGACGGAAGTTGGCGAAGAGTTCGAACTTCTTGCGCAGCGCCACGTTGATGGAGGCGAAGCCGCCGCCGATGGGCGTGGTGACCGGGCCCTTCAGGCCCACACGCGTGGTCTCGATGGACTCGATCAGCTCCTTGGGGATGTACTCGTGGTGCTTCTCAAAGGCCTCGGCGCCGGCGTGGAAGCTCTGCCACTCGAACTTCACCCCGGTGGCTTCGAGGATGCGCACCGCGGCGCCGGTGACCTCGGGGCCGATGCCATCTCCGGGGATGAGTGTGATTTTGTGGGCCATGGTTACTTCGCCTTGGGCGCCGCTTCCTTCGTCTTCAGCAGGTCCTTCAGCTCCGACATGAATTCCTTGACGTCCTTGAAATCCATGTACACCGAGGCGAAGCGCACATAGGCCACCTTGTCGTGGCGCTTCAGGCGGTTCATGATGAGCTCGCCCACCTCGCTGGTCTTGCGCTCGCGCTCCGAAGAATCAATGACGAAGGCTTCGGCCTCGTTCACGATCTGCTCCAGCTTACCGATGGAGACCGGGCGCTTCTCGCAGGCGCGCAGCAGGCCGGCCAGGACCTTCTGGCGGTCGAACTTCTCGCGGCGGCCGTCCTTCTTCACCACCATGTAGGGGATCTCATCGATGCGCTCGTAGGTGGTGAAGCGCTTCTCGCACTTCAGGCACTCGCGGCGGCGGCGGATGGATTCGCCTTCCTTGGACTCGCGCGAGTCCACCACCTTGTCATTCACGAAGCCGCAGAAGGGACATTTCATGGGGGAAAAGGGCGTTGCTTCAGCCCGCATTCTATCAGGGAGGCGCAAGCGAGCCGCAAAGGACAAGAGCAGGTGCCTCGTCGCTACGCTCCTCGGGATGACAATTCCAGGGGAGGGGAGATGTCAGAACAGCGAGAGCCCACTAGTCCTCGACGTGCGATTCCGCCTCCGCCTTGCGCAGGGAGACGTGTTCGCGGTGCGCCAGGAGCAAGCCTGTGGGCACCACCGACATGAAGGTCACCAGCCACAGCATGATGCCGCAGCCCACGGCCAGCTCCGGCTTCACCGCGAAGACGACTTCCAGCACCTTGATGATGGCGAGCTGCGAGCCGCCGCCCACCGCCGGGAGCTGCAGCAGCGATCCGGTCATGCTAGAGACCATGAGCAGCACCACGTGGGCGACGGTGATGTCCGCGAGCTCGGCGTAGGCGTGCGTCACCTGGACGTAGGCGAGCGCGATGGCCACCCAGATGAGCAGCGACAGCCCTGTGATCTCGAGGAACGACCGAAGGTCGTGGATGGTGTTGAGTCCCTCTCCGAAGGCCTGGACCCGGTGCGCGACGTGGTGGGCGACACGGGGCGAGAGAGGGGCAAAGCGTTTCTCCAGCGCCGCGGCCAGCGAGGTCCCGTGGCGCCGGGCCAACATGGCCAGCAGGGCTCCCGCCAGGACGCCGGCGACCAGCAAGTAGGCGAGCTGATGTAAGTGCCGGAGAGCCCCGGGGTAGCGCTGGAAGAATGGGATGGAGGCCAGCGCTCCCGAGAAGACCACCAACGCCAGACAGGCGGCGACGGCGCCCACGTCGAAGATGCGCTCCACCGCCCACACCGCGATCTGGGAGGAGAGGGTCAGGCCCTCCTTGCGGGCGATGAGGTAGGGGCGGATGAGCTCGCCGGGTCGTCCCAGCAGCGCCAGTCCAGTGAAGCCGATGAGGGTGGGCGCCAGCAGGCGGCGCGCGGGCACGGCGCGCACCGGCCGCAGCAGGATCATCCAACGCAGCGCGCGCAGGAAGTAGACGGAATAGATAAGGACGACGGCGGCCAGCAGGCGCAGCGGGTCGGTGCGGCGCACCTGAGCGAACATCAGCGCCCAGTCGAACTCCTTCCAGGCGCGAAACTGGAAGTAAACGAGGACGGCGAGCACGGCCCCGACCGCCAGCGTCAACAGAATGCGGGTGCGATTCATCTGTGCTGCACGTTATACGGGCGAGCGTTGGGGGTCAATGCCGGGCCGCGGGCGGAGATTGCCGGGTGAGCTCCAGGCCGGCGTTCTTGGAATAGACTAAGGCCAGCGATGAAGCTCATGGACTCGATCCACGGGGGATATGTGTTTCCCCGCCGCGTCAGAATCCTCAGCCAGCACCTGGCGGAGATGGCGCCGCGGGAGGCCAGCATCCTGGACGTGGGCTGCGGCGACGGCTTGCTGGACCAGCTTCTGCTGGAGCGGCGGCCGGACCTTTCGGTGCGCGGCATTGAAGTCCTGATCCGCAAGAAGACCTATCGGCCCATCGAGACCTACGACGGCAAGACCATCCCGTTTCCCCAGAAGAGCTTCGACGCGGTCATGCTGGTGGACGTCCTGCACCACACCGACGACCCGCTGGAACTGCTGACCCAGGCCGCGGGCGTAGCGCGCAAGTGCGTCCTGCTGAAAGACCACACCAGGAACGGCCTGCTGGCCGGACCCACGTTGCGGTTCATGGACCGGGTGGGCAACGCCCGCCACGGCGTCGCCCTGCCCTACAACTACTGGACCTACCAGCGTGGATGGATGCCTGCGAGAAACTGCAGCTGAAGATCGCGGTTTGGCAGCCGAAGGTGGGCCTGTATCCCTGGTGGGCCGGCTGGGCGTTCGACCGCACTTTGCAGTTCATGGCCCGGCTGGAATTGAACGGGAACTAGGGGCGGGGCGCCGCAGTCTCGGCGACCGCCGGCTCCGGCTTCTTTGCCGCCTTGCTGCTGCTCTGCGCCGCCGCGGCCTTCTGCTGCGCCACCTTCTTGCGGTTGAAATCAATGATGACCCGCCGGACGTAGTTGTGGGTCTCGCGATACGGCGGCACGCCGCGGTACTGATCGACGTGCTCCGGCCCGGCGTTGTAGGCGGCCAGGGCCTTGATGGTGTCGCCGTGGTACTGCTCGAGCAGCTGCCGCAGGTAGCGGGTTCCGCCCTCGATGTTGTCGCGGGGCTCCCAGGCGTTGCCCACGCCCAGCTTGGAGGCAGTCTCCGGCATAAGCTGCATCAATCCCTGGGCTCCCTTGGGGGAGCGCGCGCGGGGATTGAAGCCGCTCTCGGCCTGGATCACGCTGTTGACCAGGTCCGCGTCCACCTGGTGGCGGTCGCTGGCGGCTTGGACCAGGCCGGGGATGCCCTCAATCGTCGGGGGCGGGGAAGCATCGGCCGTCTCCACCTCCTCGCGCTGGTACGAGGCAATCTCCGCGGTGGGGACGTCGATCCAGCCGCTCTGGCTGCCATTCTCGAAGAAGAGGCGAGTGGTGGTCCCCATGACTTCGCGGCGCTGATGGCGGATGGTGAAGCCGTTGCTCAGCACGGCCACCTCCGCCGCGAAGGCCGAGGCGGAGAGCGCCACGATGGCGGCCCATCCCACGAGTTTTGCGCGCAGCGACATGGTCAACGACTTAGAGCCTCTTCCACCGCGGCGGCCACGCCGCTCTCGGCGTTTGAAAGCGTTACCGCCCAGCCGTTCTGCTTGAGTTCCGGCGCGGCGTTGCCCATGATCACGGGACGGCCGGCGAACTCCAGCATCTCCACATCATTATAGTTGTCGCCGATGGCCATGACCTGATCGCGCGGGAGGCCGCGGTGGCGGGCCCAGCGCTCGAGCGCGTGTCCCTTGGAGCAGCCCTGGTTGAGCACGTCCACGATGCACAGGTCGCGGTGCTCGTACTCGGTGCGCAGCACGGTAATCTCACCGTCGAAGCCGCCGGAGGCCAGTGCTGCGAGCGCCTGCTTCATGCGCGCGATGGGACCGCAGAACATGAGCTGCACCGGGTCGCTCGAGAGCGAGTCTTCGATGGGGACGATGAGTTGAACGAAGTCGGCGTTCTTGTCCAGCCAGCGGCCCAGGGTGAGGCGCAATTCTTCGTCGGTCTCCAGTACCAGCGCACCGCGCGTTTCTATGTCAAAAGTGAGGACGGTATTGCCGCGGAAGTCGCGCATGTGGCCGCAGACTTTGCGGGCGGTGGCCGCGGGCAGCAGGTCGCGGTGGAAGAGTTCGCCGCGGATGGACTTGGTGATGGCGCCATTCGAACTGATCAGCCACAGATCGAAGCCCAACTGCCGGGCGATGGGCAGGGCGAAGGTGTGGCGGCGTCCGGTCACCAGCACCACTTCCACGCCCGCGCCGTGGGCGCGCTGGAGTGCCGCTAGGTTGGCAGGCGAGATCTGGAAGCCAGGGTCGAGCAGAGTGCCGTCAATATCGATCGCGAGCAGGCGGATTGCGGGCTTCACAGCTCGATTCTAGCATCGCCGGCTGCGGGTCAACGCTGCTCCCGGAGTGTTAGACTTCTTCGCCCGGACGAAAACGAATCCGATGTCGAACATCACATTCCTTGAGTGCACCAAATGCGGGGAGAAACTCTCCGCCGAGCAG
>DASYVL010000099.1 GCA_035937135.1 Terriglobales bacterium | reverse complement strand
CTGCTCCGGTCAAGAGCCGGGGTGGTGAGCGTTGCGGAAAAGGCGCCCAGGAGGCGTCAGGTATGGGTCGGGAAGGCGAACGAGAGTGAACCTGTGGGAGGGCAAAAGTCGGTTTGAGTTCACGCGGCTCTGGAGTAGACGTGATGGAGACCGCCAAGGACTGGCCTGGAGACGATCGCTCCGGAGGAGCCCGGCGAACGCGGTCGTGGCGGATGTAGTTCCAGACTTCGGTGGGGGCGATCGCAGTTGTAGTAGGTGGCGTCCCAAGGGTGATGTAAAAGTTGAACGGCGTAGCCTACGCGGTGGACTTGCAAACCACCATGGAGGACCACGCCGTGTCGAATCAAAGAGTAGCCCCATCGGACGCCTTGGAGCAGGCCATCGACGACCTGCTGGCGGAGGGCTTCGCCGACCCTGGCCGGCTGGCTGAGCTGGGCAGGCTGGGCGCCCGCCTGGTGATGCAGCGCGGGGTCGACGAGGAGGTCGCCGGGTTTCTGGGCCGGGCGCGCTATGAGCGGACGCCGGCGGCGAAGGGATCCCGCAACGGGGTCCGGCCGCGACGGGTGCAGACCGCCGAGGGCGAGCTTGAGATCCAGATGCCGCTGCTGCGCGACACCGCCCAGCGCTTCGTCTCCAAGATCATCCCCGACACCTCGGCGGTGATCCGCACCCGCCCGCTGGAGGCGCTGGTCATCGGCGCCTACGTGCGCGGCCTGTCCGACCGCGACATCGAGAGCCTGCTCAGCGAGGCCGGCCTGGGCCAGCTCTCCAAGAGCACCGCCAGCCGCATCTGCCGCGAGCTCCGCGACCGCTACCTCGCCTTCAGGGCGGGCAGCCTGGCGGAGGTGGAGCTGATGGTGCTCTTCCTCGACGCCGTCTATCTGCCCACCCGGCCCAGTGGCGCCAAGGAAGGGGTGCTGGTGGCCTGGGGCTACGACACCACCGGGAAGCGAGTTCTGCTCGACGTCGCGCTGGGTCAGCGAGAGCGCTTCGAGGACTGGCGGGACTTCGGCCGGGGCCTGGCCAGGCGCGGCCTGAGATCTCCCTGGCTGGCGGTCACGGACGGGGCCCCCGGGCTGGTGCTGGCGGCGGAGCAGCTGTGGCCCGACGCCGACCGCCAGCGGTGTACGGTGCATCGATTGCGCAACATCCTGGCCAAGCTGCCCAAGCGCGGCGACATCCAGAAGGAGGTCCGCGAGGCCTACTGGCGGGTCCTCAACGAGGCCGACAGCGAGGCCTCTGCCGAGGAGGGGCTGCGTCACCTCGTCAGCCGGCTGGAGCGTGACTATCCCTCCGCCGCGGCCTGCCTGGCCGAGGACCTGCCGGCGCTGGTGGTCCACCTCCGATACCCCGGCCGGCTACGCCACCGGTTGCGCAGCACCAACCTTCTGGAGCGCTCCCTGGAAGAGGTCAAGCGCCGGACCAAGGTCATCGGTCGCTTCCCCGGAGAAAGCAGCTGCCTCAGCCTCTGCTGGGCGGTGCTGGACCTGGTCATCGCCGGCGCCCACGGGCTCGGCCTCTCCGACCTCGACATGCAGACGCTCAACCATCTGCGCGTCGAAAGGATGCGACAGGCACCTGTCGCGCAGACCGCTTAAGATGCAGGAAGCCGCGCGGGCTGCCCGTTCACTTTTCCATCAGTCCAGAGACGCGACCCACGACACGAGCCCATCCAGTCGCTGCCGGTCGGACGGATTCTCAACGTTCACGGCCACATCCATGAGAAGCCTGCTCCCACCGAACGCCACATCAACGTGTCCGTTGAGCAGACGGACTACGGGCCGGTACGCCTCGTCAGCCTGATCGACGCGCGGATCGAGTCCCTGGACAAAGACTGATCAGCTCGCGCCGAATGGTCGTGCTCAGGTGGCTGGTTAGGGGATGCCGGTGAGCCGTGCCGCGAAGTTAGGTACGCCGGCAGCCTGAAGCATCGCCAGAAGCTCATC
>DASYVL010000098.1 GCA_035937135.1 Terriglobales bacterium | reverse complement strand
CGGCGAGGATCCTGCCGGCCGAGGCCCTGCGCTACGAGTGACGTTTTGTCGCAAGTGCCGTCCGCAGCAGCGTTCCCATGTCAACCAGAGCTACAAACTCTGGTACTCTCCGGGATTCTGTAACCGGCACCAAAGGCGCTGACCCTGTGGTCTAATGCTTGCAGGGGCTGAAGATAGCGGCTCCGGGTTTCCACAGCAGGAGAGCGAGACGGTTGGAGACCGACGTGCATCCAATGAACGACGACGATCTGCTGCGCGTAGAGGGGCTGACCAAGGTTTTCCCCTCTGGCGGGTCGGATCTGGTGGTCTTTGACAACCTGTCCTTCCGGGTACGGAAGGGAGAGATGCTGGGCATCGTGGGTGAGTCGGGTGCGGGAAAGAGTACCTTACTCTACATCCTCGGGGCGCTTGAACGGCCTTCCAAGGGTGACGTATACTTCGCCCAAATGCAGCTCTGCTCGCTGGCCGACGACGCGGCAGCGGAATTCAGGAACCGGGAGATCGGTTTCGTGTGGCAGTTTCACTATTTGCTGCCCGAGTTCACCGCTGTGGAAAACGTGGCCATGCCCCTGCGGCTGCGGGGCCGGCCGGCGGCGGAGGCTCACGAAGAGGCCTTGTGCCTGCTGCGCGAGGTGGGGCTGGAAGAACGGGCGCACCATCGCTCCGGAGAGCTTTCCGGGGGCGAGCAACAGAGGGTGGCCCTGGCCCGGGCGCTGGTGACGCGGCCGCAACTGTTGCTGGCCGATGAACCCACCGGCGACCTGGATGCCAAGAGTGCGGAGGTGGTGTTTGAATTGATTGCCCGGCTTCATCGCGAGTATCGGCTGACCTCCCTCATCGCCACCCACAATGCTGCCTTCGCGCGGCGCTGCCATCGCGTGCTGCGGTTGGAGGCTGGGCGGCTAAGCGAGGTCCAGCCGGAATCGCTGGTGGCCGGGTGAGGACGGGGTTGGGGGTCTAAAGGGGGAACATGTTCGAACGCTATACGGAAAAGGCGAGACGCGTGATCTTCTTCGCGCGCTACGAGGCCAGCCAGTTCGGCTCTCCCTACATCGAGACCGAGCACCTGCTCCTCGGGCTGCTGCGTGAAGACAAGGCGCTCACCAACCGCTTCCTGCGTTCCCATGCCTCGGTGGAGTCCATCCGCAAGCAGATCGAGGGACACACCACCATCCGCGAGAAGGTTTCCACCTCCGTGGACCTCCCCCTTTCCAACGAATGCAAGCGCGTGCTGGCCTACGCCGCCGAAGAAGCCGAGCGGCTCTCGCACAAGCACATCGGCACCGAGCATTTGCTGCTCGGCCTGCTGCGCGAGGAAAAATGCTTTGCCGCGGAGATCCTGCACGAGCGCGGCCTGCGGCTCTCCAGCATCCGGGAAGAATTGGCGCGTACAACGCAGGAGAAGGCGCAACCGCAGCGCTCCAAGGAATCGTCGCTGCTGAGCGAGTTCTCCCGCGACCTGACCCAGGCGGCCATGGACAACCAGCTCGATCCGCTGGTGGGCCGCGAGGCCGAGCTGGAGCGCGTGGTGCAGATCCTCTGCCGCCGGACGAAGAACAATCCGGTGCTCATCGGCGAGCCGGGCGTGGGCAAGACCGCCATCGTTGAGGGCCTGGCGCAGCGCATCGCCGACGGCGAGGTGCCCTCGTTCCTGGCCGACAAGCGCATCCTCGGACTGGACCTCTCGCTCATCGTGGCCGGCACCAAGTACCGCGGCCAGTTCGAGGAGCGGCTGAAGACCATCATGAAGGAGCTGATGGAGAACCAGAACGCCATCATCTTCATTGACGAACTGCACACGCTGGTGGGGGCGGGCTCCGCCGAGGGGTCGCTCGACGCCGCCAACATCCTGAAGCCGGCGCTCTCCCGCGGCGAGATCCAGTGCATCGGGGCGACCACGCCGGGCGAGTACCGCAAGTCCATCGAGAAGGACCGGTCGCTGGAGCGCCGCTTCCAATCGGTGAAGGTGCCGCCGCCGAACGAAGTCGAGGCCATCAAGATCCTCAAGGGGGTGAAGGAGCGCTACGAAAAGTTCCACGCGGTGACCTACACGGAGGAGGCCATCGATTTCGCCGTGGCCCACTCCAGCCGCTACATCCCCGACCGCTACCTGCCGGATAAAGCCATCGATCTGATCGACGAGGCTGGGGCGCGCGTGAAGCTGCGCCAGACTTCCCTGCCCGACGAGATCACGGACGTGCAGAAGCGCATCAAGTTCATCGTCCACCGCATGGAGAACGCCATCGCCAACCACGAGTTCGAGAAGGCGCGCTTCTACTCGGACGAGGAGCGCAAGGAGCGCGACAACCTGCGCGCCCTGCGCGAGAAGTACCACCTGGACGAATCCTCCACCGGCGTAGTCAGCCGCGACGACATCGAGGACGTGGTCTCGCGCTGGACCGGCGTGCCCGTGGCTTCGGTGAAGGAAGAAGAGACGCAGAAGCTGCTGCGCATCGAGGTAGAGCTGCACAAGCGCGTGATCTCGCAGGACAAAGCCATCACCGCGATGGCCCGTGCCATCCGCCGCTCGCGCGCCGGACTGAAGAATCCCAACCGCCCCGTCGGCTCGTTCCTGTTCCTCGGTCCCACCGGCGTGGGCAAGACGGAAGTCGCCCGCACCCTGGCCCAGTTCCTCTTTGGCAGCGAGAAGTCACTGATCCGCTTCGACATGAGCGAGTTCATGGAGAAGCATTCGGTCTCCAAGCTCATCGGCTCGCCTCCGGGCTACGTCGGGTACGAGGAGGGCGGCCAGCTCACCGAGCGCGTGAAGCGCGCGCCCTACTCCGTGGTGTTGCTGGATGAGATCGAGAAGGCCCACCCCGACGTCTTCAACATTCTGCTGCAGGTGTTCGAGGACGGCCAGCTCACCGACGGCCTGGGCAACACCGTGGACTTCAAGAACATCATCCTGATCATGACCTCGAACATCGGCGCCCGCCACCTGCAGAAGCGCACCGGCATGGGCTTCCAGTCGGAGCACGAGGAAACCATCTCCGGCAAGATCGAGGAGATGGTGCGCAGCGAGGTGAAGAAGACCTTCAACCCCGAGTTCCTCAACCGCCTGGATGAAGTCATCATCTTCAACGCGCTCTCGGAGACGGACCTCATCCAGATCGTGGAGCTGTTGGTCGGCCAGCTCAACCAGAACCTGGCCCAGAGGCAGATCACCATCACGGTCACCGAAGAAGCCAAGAAGTGGATGCTGGACAAGACGCTCAGCGACCGCAGCTACGGCGCCCGCCCGCTGCGCCGCGCCCTGCAGAGGTACATCGAGGACCCGCTGTCGGAGGCCCTCATCCAGGGCACCATCCAGACCCGGCCCGCCTTCATCGAGGTCTTCCTCGAGGGCGACAAACTCTTCTACCGCCCTGTGGACTCGAAGGAAACCGAGGGCGTGTTGCTGTACAGCAACTGACGGCGCTTGCGGGCCCCTCGGCTACGCTCCGGGCGAAGGATTCGTCCCCGGTTTCCCCTCCCCTGCCCCGGCATTTAGAATGATTGTTTCCCTTCGCGCCGGAGGAACCATCAGGTGATCTCGCGCTACACCCGCCCGCAGATGGGCCACATCTGGACCGACGAGAACAAGTTCCGCATGTGGCTGGCGGTGGAGGTTGCCGCGACCGAAACCCTCGCGGAAGCCGGCCGCGTCCCGGCCGAGGCCGCGCGCGCCATCCGCCACAAGGCCGACTTCAACCTGGCCCGCATCCAGGCCATCGAGGAGGAGGTGAAGCACGACGTCATCGCCTTCACCACCGCGGTAGCGGAGAAGATTGGCGCGCCCCACTCCCGCTGGCTGCACTACGGCCTCACCTCGAACGACGTGGTGGATACCGCCCAGGCGCTGCAGGTGCGCGAAGCCTCCGTCCTGCTGCTGAAGGGACTAGAACGGCTGCGCGACGTGCTGCGCCGCCGCGCCTTCGAGTTCCAGCACACGCCCATGATCGGGCGCACCCACGGCATCCACGCCGAGCCCATCACCTTCGGCCTGAAGCTGGCCAACTGGTACGCGGAGACCAACCGCAACTTGGCGCGGCTGGAGCGCGCCGCCGAGGAGATGCGCGTGGGCAAGCTCTCGGGCGCGGTCGGCAACCTGGCGCATATGGAGCCGGAGCTGGAGGAACGGATCTGCTCTCGCCTGGGATTGCAGGCTGCGGCCGTCTCCTCGCAAGTCATCCAGCGCGACCGCCACGCCCACTACCTGGCGACGCTCGCCGTCATCGCCTCGACGCTGGACAAGATCGCCACCGAGATTCGCCATCTGCAGCGCACCGAAGTCCGCGAGGCCGAGGAATTCTTCAGCGCCAAGCAAAAGGGATCTTCCGCCATGCCGCACAAGCGCAACCCGGTGGCCTGCGAGCAGATCTCAGGCTTGGCGCGCGTGGTGCGCGCGAACGCCCAGGCGGCGCTAGAGAACGTCGCGCTGTGGCACGAGCGCGACATCTCGCACTCATCGGTCGAGCGCGTCATCCTGCCCGACTCCACCATCTTGCTCGATTACATGCTGAACCGCGCCGCCAACCTGATTGACACGCTGCTGGTCTATCCCAAGCGCATGCGACAGAACCTCGAGAGCACGGGCGGGTTGGTGTTCAGCGGGCAGCTCCTCCTCGACCTCGCCGAAGCCGGCAGGTCGCGCGAAGACGCCTACCGCCTGGTGCAGAAGCACGCCATGCGCGCCTGGAAGGGTGGGGAGTGTTTCCACGACCTGGTGGTCAAGGACAAGCAGATCACGAAGCGCCTCTCCCGCAAGCAGCTCGACCGCGCCTTCGAGCTCAAGCGCCAGTTGCGGAATGTGGACAAGATCTTCGCACGGGTCTTTCCTGCGCAGTCCCCTAACCGGAAATCCAGAAGAAATAAATAGGACGGGCTGAGCAGGTCACGGAAGGCCATTTCCTCCTCCGTGTCTCCGTGGCTCCGTGGTGAAAACTGACCTACAGCCGGTTGATCATCGAGGCCACGTAGCCCGCGCCGAAGCCGTTATCAATGTTGACCACGCTGACGTTCGAGGCGCAGGAGTTCAGCATTCCCAGCAGTGCCGCCAGCCCTTTGAACGACGCGCCGTAGCCCACGCTGGTGGGCACGGCGATGACGGGGACGCGCAGCAGCCCGCCCACCACGCTGGGCAGCGCACCCTCCATGCCGGCGCAGACGATGACCACGCGCGCCTCGGTCAGCGCGGCGCGGTGCGCCAGCAGCCGATGGATGCCGGCGACACCCACGTCGTACAGGTGCTCGACGTCGTTGCCCATGACCTCGGCGGTGACCACGGCTTCTTCCGCCACCGGGATGTCGCTGGTCCCGGCCGAAACGACTGCGATCGTTCCCTTCCCGTAATTCTTGCGGTCGCGCTGGAGGACGATGGCGCGCGCCAGCTCGCGATATTCCGCCCGATGCACCGACTTGCGCACCGCAGCGAAGTGCTGGTGCGTGGCCCGCGTGGCCAGGACGTTCCCGCCCGCCTTGGCTAGCCGCGCGAAGATGGACGCAACCTGCCACGGCGTCTTGCCCTCGGCCAGCACCACCTCCGGCATCCCGGCGCGCAGCCGGCGGTGGTGGTCCACCTTGGCGAAGCCCAGGTCCTCGAAGGGCATATGCCGCAGGCGTGCTACCGCCTCGTCGGCCGAGAGCTTTCCCCGGCGGACTTGCTCGAAGAGTTTGCGAAGAGATTCGGGAGTCATGCGAGCACTCAGCTTACCATCGTGTCTCGTAGAGACGTTGCATGCAACGTCTCTACAATGCGATAACTATCACCCCTATGCCCGCGCCCCGCACCCTGACCGTAGCCACCACCGGCGCCAGCGGCGCCGAGTTCTGCCGCCAGCTACTGCTGGCGCTGGAGCGCGACCAGCGGGTGAAGACGGTGAACTTCATCGCCTCCGATAACGCCCTGCGCGTGCTGGCCGAGGAGGTCACGCTCCGAGGGCGGAGCGATCTGGTGGCGCAACTGCTGGGCAAGAAGTCGAAGAAGATCCGCGAGCAGGCGAATGCCGATATCGGCGCCAACATCGCCAGCGGCTCCTATCCCACCGACGCCATGATGGTGATCCCGTGCAGCATGGGGACGCTGGCGTGCATCGCGAACGGGCTGGCCATGCGGCTGATCGAGCGAGCCGCCGACGTCTGCCTGAAGGAGAAGCGCCCGCTGGTGCTGTGCGTGCGCGAGACGCCGCTCAACCGCATCCACATCCGCAACATGGACCTGGCCGCCGCCGCCGGGGCCACCATCATGCCGCTCATCCCCACCTTCTACAACCGGCCCACGAGCCTCGAGGAGATGGCGCGCCAGTTCGCCTTCCGCGTGCTGGCGCACATCGGCCTGCCCCAACCCGGCGCCTACCGCTGGAAGGGATGATCCGGCCGCCTCAAAGACAGGCATTGACTGGCGCGAACCGCCCGTACTAATGTCTGCCTACACTGGAAAGGAGGTGGTCCGATGTCGATTGTTTCAGACAGTAGTCATAGACCTAGTGAGGTGGCTGAGGCTTAGGGCGCATCGCTCTAACCCAAGCAAAACTTCCTTCGGGAGTTTGGCTGTGGCCACTGATGCAATAGAGTGACCGCCTCAGGCCAATCCCAACAGACTACCGGCGACCCGCTGCCTCGAACGCACGAGCGGCGGGTCGTTCTGTTTGGAATTGAGGAATTGCGTGACTGAGAAATTGTGGAATTGAGCCGTCATCCGGGGCGAGCCAGCCCCTTGCGAATCACCTTCACCGCTGCTTCCGCGACTCCCAATCCCTCGAGTTCGGACTCCCGCACCCAGCGCGCCTCGGCGGCGTCGCCTCCCGCGCGGAGTTCGCCTCCGACCAGGCGGCAAAGGAAATCGATCAGGACATAGTGGTAGCGAACCTTGCCCTGGGCGTCGGGGAGGATGCGGTCCAGCACCTCGAGCACCTCGCCGGCCTCCACCTGGAGGCCGGTCTCCTCGCGCGCCTCGCGCATCGCGCCCGCGCGCATGGTTTCGCCCAGCTCAAGCAGGCCGCCGGGAATGCTCCACTCGCCGGCCATGGGCTCCGCGGCGCGGCGCACCAGGACCACGCGGCCGCCCTCCACGATCACCGCGCCCACGCCCACCAGCGGCCGCTCGGGGTACTCGCGCTTCATGCCGTGAGCTTACACCGGCGCCGTAAAGACGCTGCATGTAGCGTCTCTACAGTTCGATTCCCTTCCCCCACTCTTCGGCGAAGAAGACGCGGCCCATCGGGAAGCGCCCGCCGTAAGGCTTGTCTTCTCCTTTGCGCTTGCCGATGGCGAGCAGCGCCACCACGCGCACCCGCTCGGGGATCCCCAGCGTGGCTTTGACCTTGTCTTCGAAGAAGCCCTCCATGGGCGCGGTGTCGTAGCCCAGGGCCTCGGCCATGAGCATGATGCTGGTGAAGGCGATCATGACGTGGCGGTTCACCCACACGCCCAAGTCGGGCGCGATGCCGCCGGCGCTACCCGGCGTCCCGCCCAGAAAGTTGGTCACGTTGCGGCGCACGCCGGCGTGCTCCTCCTCCCCGCCATAGCCGTGTTCCTTGGCCAGCTTGAGCACGTCGTCGAGGTCGCCGTCGCGCCAGCCCAGCGGATCGCCGCAGGCGACGACGACCACCGGCGCCTCCTCTACTTTGGGCTGGTTCATGGCCGCGGCGCGCAGCTTCTTGCGCTGCTCCGGATCGCGCACCACCACGAAGCGCCAGGGCTGAAGGTTGTAGCCACTGGGGGCTTCCAGGCCCGCTTGCAGGATCTTCTTCAGGTCCTCCTCGTGCACCGGGACGGATTCGAAGCTTCCCGTCGCCCGCCGCTCGCGGATCACCTCGCTCAGCAACTTTTCCGCCGCCCGCTTCGCCATTCACCCCTCCGCTAACAGATTCAGTTGGTATCAACGATTAACAGATGCGCAAAGCTTCCCCGCGGTTCCATTTGTTCCGCGACGGAGAAGAGACGTTGCATGCAACGTCTACTTGATGTCCTTCATCTCCATCCGCGAGCCATAGTCGCGCCCGGAAGCGTCGGACGCCCGCGCCACCACGGCGGTGAAGCCCTCACGATATTCGGGATAGGTGGCGACCCAGGCCCGGATCAGCGCCAGGTTGTCCAGATGTGTCGGCCCGGACTTGGAGGCGTCGGCCACCTGGTGCTGCAGAACCAGTTGCAGGCCGTCGTTATCCGGCACCACGTACACCTGCGCGACCTTGAACACCTTACCCCCGGCCAGGAAGTCCACGGGCTTCTCTCCCGGCAGGCCCTGTGGGGGAAGTCCGGTCAGCTCGCTCGCCATCTGCTCCAGTTGCTGGTTGCTCATGAAGGGAACCAGCATGAGCAGCTCGCGCGTTGTCAGGTAGTAGAACCAAGCGTTGCGGAACTGCCTCCGGCTCTTGTAGGCGCGGGCCTGCTCCCAGAACCAGGTGCCGTCGTGTCCGGCGATCTCCGCCGGGCGGGGATAGAAGCCCGCCAGCCTCCACGCCTGCTGCTGCTCAGCCATCACCAGCGAGAGGCGATAGGCGCTCGTTCCCGACCTGGTTTCCAGCACCACCAGGGCGTAGCGCCCGGGCGTCAGGTTGTTGAGCACGAACAGCGTGAAGCCGGGGGTGGCCCACACCCCGCAGTAGAATTCAGCGCGCGCCTGCGAGGTCGATCCCTCAGGCTCCAAGAGAAACTCGGCGCGGACTTGTGGCGGCTGCGCGGCCGCGAAGATGGCCTGATGCGCGCGCACCGCAGCCTCCACGGGCATGAAGTCTGAGGCCAGGCCCGCCGTCGCGCTCTGCCGCAGCTCGGCGCTGTCGCCCCGCGCCGCCATCTGGAAGTAGCTTTGGGCCGCGCGCTCCAGCCCTGCGCGGGTCGCCGCATCCATCTCCGCGGAGGTGGTGCATCCGGCCCGCGCCGCAGGAGCCAGCGCCACACCTGCAAGGAACAGCAGGAGCCACAACAGCGGTTTCTTCCACCGCGGCAAATCGAAGCTCGGGCGTTCGCGACCTGGTGTCATAGGGCGGGCGAAATCACCTGCTATTAGATGCTAAATCTTTTGTGGAGGACACGGGAACAGCTTCTTCCGGTGCTAGACTTTCGACATCTCCCCATGCCCCGCAGCTCTCGAATCACGCTTTGGCTCGCGCTCATAGCGCTGGCGACGCCCGTGCCTTTGCCCGCTTCCACCAAAGCCGCCCGGAAGCCGGCGGCGAAAAAGGCCAGCCAATCCGCCGAGGCTCCACGTCCTCCGCTTCCGCAGGAACTGCCGCCGGTGGCGCCTACGGTCACCTACCGAGGCGGCCAGCTCACCATCATCGCGCAGAACTCCACGCTGTTCGACATCCTGACGGGAGTGCGCAAGGCGACGGGCGCGGTGGTCGATGCGCCTCCGGCCTCGGCCGGTGAGCGGGTCGCCACCCGCCTCGGTCCCGGAAGGCCCAGCGACGTACTGGCCGCCCTGCTCAACGGCTCGCGCTTCGACTACATCCTGCTCGGCTCTCCCCAGGACCCCGGGGGGGTACGCCGGCTCATCCTCTCCCTGCGCTCCGGCGGCGGCGCGGCGGCAGCCGGGGCTCCGGGAAGTCCCCCTGGCGCGATGTTCTCGCGTCCAGCGGTGCGCCCGGTGCCCGGCGCTCGCACACAGCCTCCCGATACAAGCGAGGGCGAGGAAGGAGCGCCGGAGGAAACCGTGGAGCCGGCCGAGCAGGTCCCACCCGAGCCGCAGGCCGTGCCGCCACAGCAGCAAGAGATCAAGACTCCGGAGCAACTACAAGAGGAACTGCGCCAGCACGAAGAGCAGCAGCGACAGCAGCAACAGGAACAACCGCCTCAGTAAGAAGGCTCAGTCCGCCCGTGGCGCCAGCACCGCGGCCCGAGAGGCGCGCTTGGAGTTCCTCCGGAAGGGCAACAGCGCAGCCATCACGGCGGCGTAGCCGGCCCCGATTCCTACCCCCAGCGCCGCCACGATAGTCAGCAGCAGTGTTGCCGACATGAATGCGGTTCTCAAGAGTCCCCTCCGGGTTCGGCCTGATTCCCAGGTTCTAGCGCGTGCTGCTTGATTTTCACTTTCACCTTTTCCTCTTTCCCTGCTTCACTTCTTCTTCTCCGCATTCCAGATCGTCCTGGACACCGCCCTGCCGCAGAAGGGACAGAAGTTGATGGGGTAGAGGCTGGGCCGTTCCGCCGGCGAGCGCAACGCGTAATCGGAGTCGATCTCGTTCAGGATGCGCCCTTCCATACGCTGCTTTGGGGCGTGGAGCAGCGCCTCGTTGTCGACCGCTTCGCCCAGCATGTCGCAACAGTGTTCGGTCATTGGCTTAGACACCGGGGCTTAGACACCGGGGATTCGACGCCGGCCACCCGTGGTCTGCCACTTTACCGGGCATTGACCGGCTTCCGTAGTAGCAAATAAGATACATGCGTAGCGCTGCGCCTACGCGCTTCGGGAGCATCCAGAGGGACAGGGTCCTTAGTTCAGCATGGCCATCCAGAAGATCACGGTCCGCGGCGCGCGCCAGCACAACCTCAAGAACATCAGCGTCGAGATCCCGCGCAACAGCCTGACGGTGATCACCGGCCTGAGCGGCTCGGGCAAGTCCTCCCTGGCGTTTGACACCATTTATGCCGAGGGCCAGCGGCGCTACGTGGAGACCCTCTCCGCATACGCCCGGCAGTTCCTCGACCAAATGGAGCGCCCGGACGTGGACTCCATCGACGGCCTGAGCCCCGCCATCTCCATCGAGCAGAGGACCACCAGCCGCAGCCCGCGCTCCACCGTGGGCACCATCACCGAGATCTACGACTACCTGCGGCTGCTCTACGCCACCGTCGGCGTGCCCCACTGCCCGCAGTGCGGACGGCCCATCACCCGCCAGTCGGCGGAGCAGATCGTTGCGCGGGTGATGGCCCCGATCCATCGGGACGAGCCCGGCGGCGCCGGCAACCTGGAAGACCGGGTGATGATCCTGGCGCCCATCGTCCGTGGCCGCAAGGGTGAGTTCAAGAAGGAGCTGGAGAAACTGGCGCAGCAGGGCTTCTCCCGCGCCCGCATCGACGGCCGCCTGCGCAGCCTGGACGAGGAAATCGCCCTCGACAAGCGCCGCAACCACACCATCGACGTCGTGGTGGACCGCCTGCTGGTGAAGCCCGGGATCGAGCGCCGCCTGGAGAACTCCGTCAGCCTGGCCATGAAGCTGGCCGACGGACTGGTGGGCGTCGCAGTGGTGGACGGCGAAGAGCGCCTCTACTCCTCGCGCATGGCCTGCACCCAGTGCGGCATCAGCGTGCCGACGCTCGAGCCGCGCTCCTTCTCCTTCAACAGCATGTACGGCGCCTGCCCGGAGTGTCACGGCCTGGGCAGCCGCTTCGACTTCGATCCCGCTAAGATCATCGTGGACTGGTCCAAACCCTTGCTGGAAGGCGGCCTGGGCCCCGGCGCGGGTTCCGCCTACCTGCAACGCACGCTGGCGCTGGCTGCCGCTGCCTACGGCTTCGACCTCGCCCGGCCCTTCGAGTCGCTGCCGCGCAAGACGCAGAACCTCATCCTCTACGGCCCGCAGGGGAGCGATGCCAAGCGTGCCGGCTTCCGGGGCGTGCTGGCCTACCTGAAGCAGAACTTCGAGGAAGCGTCGTCAGAGAACTACCGCGAGTGGATGCTGGACTACATGTCGGCCACCGCCTGCGCGGCGTGCCAGGGACAGCGGCTGCGCCCGGAGAGTTTGGCAGTCCGGGTCAACGATCTTTCCATCGCCGCCTTCACCCAGCTTTCCATCGCCCGCGCCATCGAAGCGGCGGAGAAGATCCGCCTCAACGAGCGCCAGGCGCAGATCGCCGGGCGCCTGCTACGCGAGATCCTGGAGCGGCTGAAGTTCCTGCACGCGGTCGGGCTGAGCTACCTTTCACTCGACCGCTCCGCCGCCACGCTCTCCGGCGGCGAGGGGCAGCGGGTGCGCCTAGCCACGCAAATCGGCTCGCGCCTGCGCGGGGTGCTGTACGTCCTGGACGAACCCTCCATCGGCCTGCACGCGCGCGACAACAAGCGCCTGCTGGCCACGCTGGAGTGCCTGCGCGACCTGGGCAACACCGTGCTGGTGGTGGAGCACGACGAAGAGACCATCCGCCGCGCCGACTACGTGGTCGATCTCGGCCCCGGCGCCGGACGCCACGGCGGCGCGGTCGTCGCCTCGGGCTCGCCGCAGGACATCATGCGCGCCCCGGGCTCGCTCACCGGCAAGTACATGTCCGGGGAGATGTCCATCGCCGCGCGGCCCGCGCGACGTTCTCCCAATGGAAAAGCCGTCACGCTACTGGGCGCGCGTCACAACAACCTGAAGAACCTGGACGTTTCCTTTCCGCTGAACGTCCTCACCGTGGTCACGGGCGTCTCCGGATCGGGCAAGTCGTCGCTGGTGAACGACGTCCTCTATCGCGCCCTGGCGCAGAAGATCTACGGCTCGCGCGAGGAGCCCGGCGCCCACAAGTCCATCACCGGCGCCGAGGCGCTGGACAAAGTCATCCGCATCGATCAGTCCCCCATCGGGCGCACCCCGCGCTCCAACCCCGCCACCTACACCGGGGTGTTCACCCACATCCGCGATCTCTACGCCATGCTGCCGGAGTCGCGCGAGCGCGGCTACAAGGCCGGACGTTTCTCCTTCAACGTCTCCGGGGGGCGCTGTGAGGCCTGCCAGGGCGAAGGCCAGCGACGCATCGAGATGAACTTCCTTCCCGACGTTTACGTTCTCTGCGACCTCTGCGCCGGCAAGCGCTACAACCACGAGACCCTGGCGGTGAAGTACAAGGACTGCTCCATCGCCGACCTGCTGGAATCCACGGTGGCCGATGCGCTGCCCCTGCTGGAGAACATCCCGCCGGTGCGCCAGAAACTGCAGACGCTGGTGGACGTCGGGTTGGGATACATCCATCTCGGCCAGTCGGCGGTGACGCTCTCCGGCGGCGAGGCGCAGCGCATCAAGCTGGCCCGCGAATTGAGCAAGCGCCAGACCGGGCGCACGCTGTACTTGCTGGATGAGCCCACCACCGGCCTGCACTTCGACGACGTCAAGAAACTGCTCGACGTGCTGCAGCGCATCACCGACCTGGGCAACACGGTCATCATCATCGAGCACCACCTGGATGTGATCGCCGCCGCCGACTGGATCCTCGACCTCGGCCCCGAGGGCGGCGAGGAGGGCGGACGCATCGTCGCCCAGGGCCCGCCCGAGCTGGTGGCGAAGAACAAGAAGTCCTACACCGGCCAGGCGCTGGCCGCGTTCTTCTCCCGCGCCCGCAGTTCCGTACCGGTCTAGCCGCTATGTAGTTTTTCGACTGTCATCCTGAGCGAGCGCCGAGCGAACGCGATGGCGCGAGTCGAAGGACCCCTACTCCATCCATCTCTTCCGCGCCATTTCAGGGAGTTTTCACTTTGCTTCGCTTTTTCCTTTTTCCTTTTTCCTTCTGTAAAGTACCAGCGGAGTAGCCGTGGCCTCACCCGAGTATCCCATCCCCGTCGAAGCGCAGCCGCCGGCACCCCCCGCCAGCGGCCCGGTTTGGAGCGGCCGCGACGTGGTCGTCCTGACCCTGATCGCCTTTTTCACTCTCATCGTTTGCGGCGTGGTCATCGGGATTTACGTCGCTGCCTTCTACCCCAAGCAGAAGCCGGAGGAAGTGGCGGCGATTCCGGTCATCTCCATCCTGGCGCAGACACTCACCAGCGCGGTCCTCCTCGGCGTCATGTACGGGATGGTGGCCCGCCGATACCGCAGCCCCTTCTGGGATTCAGTGCGCTGGAGGTGGCCGAACGGCGGCCTGGCGATCCTCTGCGCCACGGCTGGAGTGGCCATGGCCCTGCTGGTGGACTTCGCCTCTTCGTTGGCGCCCATCCCCAAGTCCTTGCCCATCTACAAGCTTTTCGGGACCACCGCCTCCGCCTACGCCCTGGCGGGATACGGCATCCTCATCGCACCCGTCATCGAGGAGCTTTTCTTTCGCGGATTCCTGTTTCCAGTGCTGGCCCGCCGCAGCGGAGTCCCTGCCGCGGTCTTGCTGACCTCGCTGGGCTTCATGCTTATCCACGTCTCACAACTGGCCGGCGAGTGGGTGCCGCTGCTCATCCTCTTCCTGGTAGGGATGGCCTTCACCCTGGCCCGCGCCTGGAGCGGCTCGGTCGCCGTGTCCTATCTCATACACCTCGCTTACAACGTCACCCTGTTCGCCGGACTGTTTTTCTCCACCGGGTACTTTCAGCACATGGAGCGGATGGGCCAGTAGAAACAAGGAAAAAGGTAAAGGTCACGATAAGGCAGGAGAATTCTTGTCCTTTTACTTTTTCCTTTTTCCTTTTTCCTTTTAGCTTTACTCTTTCTCTAATGTCTTCCTCTCGCGAACAACTACTGGGAATCCTGGCGACCAAGTCCTTCCGACTGGGCGACTTTCAGCTTTCCTCGGGCGGGCACAGCGACTACTACGTGGACTGCCGCACCACCACGCTCGACGCCGTGGGCGCCTTGCTCACCGCCCGCGTCGTTCTGGACGAGATCCGCACGCGCCAGTGGACGCCGGAGGCCATCGGCGGGATGACCCTGGGCGCCGATCCCATCGTCACGGCGGTGGCCATGCTGAGCGCGCAGGAGGGCCAGCCGCGGGCGGAAGCCAACGACGAGCGCCGCCGCGCTTTCATTCACGGCTTCCTGGTGCGCAAGGCGGAGAAGGCGCACGGCACCGGCCAGCGCATCGAGGGCTTCCAGCGCAAGGGCGCGCGCGCGGTCATCGTGGACGACGTCTGCACCACCGGCGCCTCCACCGTGCAGGCCATCGAGGCCGCACGCCAGGCCGGCTTCACCGTCACCGGCGTGCTGTGCCTGGTGGAGCGCGAAGAAGGCGGCGGACGCGTTGCGGTCGAGAGGGCTGCCGCCACCGCGCCCTTCATTTCCGTCTTCACAGCCTCCGAAGTACGCCAGGCTCACCTGCGGCTCAAGCAGGAGACCTCCAAATCCGTTTTGTGAGGATTCCAATGATCGGGAAGCTGCAAACCATCATGGTTGTGGTTGCTCTGCTACTCTGAGAACTGAGAACCGAGAACTGGGAACTGCTCTTCCATGATCAAGACTCTGGAATGGACCGACGCCGGCGTGCGCTTCCTCGACCAGACGAAGCTGCCTTCGGAGGAGACGTACGTCACCTGCGCCACCTGGGAGGAGGTGGCAGACGCCATCCGGACCATGGTGGTGCGGGGCGCGCCCGCCATCGGCGTGGCGGCGGCCATGGGTATTGCGCTGGGAGCGAGTCAGGCCGAGGGCGACCACGTCGCCGAATTCCGCCGCAACTTCGAACAGATCTGCGAGGAGATGGCCACCACCCGGCCCACCGCCGTCAATCTCTTCTGGGCCATCGAACGCATGCGGGCGCGATTCGAAGCTTCCGTCGAGATGCCGGTGAAGCAGATCCAGCAGGCGCTCATCACGGAAGCCCAGCGCATCTACGTTGAGGACCTGGCCGCCGGCGAGGCACTGTCCAAGCACGGCGCAGCGCTGCTGCCGGCCTCGGGAGGCGTACTCACCCACTGCAACGCCGGGGCGCTGGCTACCGCCGGCGGCTACGGCACGGCGCTGGGAGTGATCCGCGCCGCGGTCGAAGCCGGCAAGAAGCTCCACGTCTTCGCCGATGAGACCCGGCCCGTGCTGCAAGGCTCGCGCCTCACCGCCTGGGAGCTGCAGAAGGACGGCATCCCCACCACCGTCATCGCCGACAACATGGCTGGCGCCATGATGCAAAAAGGAAAGATTGCCGCCGTGGTGGTGGGCGCCGATCGCATCGCCGCCAACGGCGACACTGCCAACAAGATCGGCACCTATACCGTCGCCGTCCTGGCCAAGGAGCACGGCATCCCCTTCTACGTGGCTGCGCCCTTCTCCTCCATCGACATGGAAACACCCGACGGCTCGAAGATGCCCATCGAACAGCGCGCGGCGCGCGAGATGACGCACGTCGGCCCCACGCGCATCGCACCCGAGGGCGTGAAAGTCGAGAATCCTGCTTTCGACGTGACACCCAACGCGCTTATCGCCGCTATCATTACCGAGCGCGGCGTCGCCCGGCAGCCCTACCTGGAGTCGCTCCAGCGGCTGGCGAAATCGCAATAGAAGTTCCTCGTTGACAACGGGCAACCCCCACCGCAACGTCCAGCGCTAGAGGGTAGCGCCGGCGTCCCGCCGGCTATCGCGCGGGCATCTTGCCCGCGCCGCTGAACCTGGCTCAGACGTCCATCACCTTCAGCTGCGGGGTGACCGTCAGCTTGGGCTCGGTGGCGCGCTGCACGTCCTCCGCGCTCAGGCCGGGCGCGACCTCCTCCAGCACCAGCCCCGCGGGCGTCACCCGGATGTAGGCCATCTCGGTGACGATGGTGTCCACCACCTTCACGCCGGTCAGCGGCAGCGTGCACTTCTTGAGGATCTTGGGTTTGCCGTCGCGCGTGGTGTGCTCCATGGCAATGATCACCCGGCGCGCGCCCGCCACCAGATCCATGGCCCCGCCCATACCTTTGACCATCTTGCCGGGAATCATCCAGTTGGCAAGGTTGCCCAGCTCGTCCACTTCCATGGCGCCCAGCACGCTCAGGTCGATGTGCCCGCCGCGAATCATGGCGAAGCTGTCGGCGCTCGAGAAGTAGGACGTGCCCGCGATCTCGGTGACCGTCTCTTTGCCGGCGTTGATGAGGTCGGCGTCCTCCTGTCCGGCCAGCGGGAAGGGCCCGATGCCCAGCATCCCGTTCTCGCTCTGAAGCACCACGTCCATCCCCGGCGGGACGTGGTTGGCCACCAGCGTGGGCATGCCGATCCCCAGGTTCACGTAGAAGCCGTCGCGCAGCTCCTGCGCCACACGCTTTACGATGCGGTCGCGTTTCTCGACGTCTTTCTGCTTATCCGCCTTGGGTGCAGTGGCCATAGTCTTTGATTGTCATCGTTCTTGATTTACATCCCGAGCGCAGCCAGGAAGCCCTACGCCTCCCACGCTGCTTCCACTCGCCGGAACAGCGTCATCGCCTCCTCAAACTCCTGTGCGCCGCTAGCCGAAGCATGCTTGCGAGCCGCTTCCAACAGCGGGCCGTACGCGTCGCCGATCCCGCCCATGGCATGCTCATAGGCGGGAGCCAGCACCGCCATCTCCGCCGCCAGGTCGTTGAGTGTGAACTTCCCTTCCTCGTACATGCGCAGGTACATCAGCACGCTGGCGCGCACTTCCTCGATGGTGCTGTCCGGCGCCGGCATTACGCCTGCCTCACAGTGCGCTTTTCGATGCGCTTCTCGTAATTCGTCCCCTGAAAGATGCGCTTCACGTACACGCTGGGAGTGTGGATCCCATCCGGCGGCAGCTGGCCCACCTCGACCAGCTCCTCGACTTCGGCGATGGTGACGCGCGCCGCCGTGGCCATCATGGGATTAAAGTTGCGCGCCGTCTTGCGATAGACCAGGTTGCCCCACCGGTCGCCCTTCCAGGCTTTGATGAAGGCAAAGTCGGCGCGCAGCGCCCGCTCCAGGATGCACGGCCGCCCGTCGAAGTCGCGCACGTCCTTGCCCTCGGCGATGACCGTGCCGTAGCCCGTAGGAGTGAAGAACGCGGGGACGCCCGCGCCGCCAGTGCGGATGCGCTCGGAGAACGTCCCTTGCGGGCTCAGCTCCAGATCCAGCTCGCCCTTGAGCACCATCTCTTCCAGCAGCTTGTTCTCACCTACGTAGGTGCCGATGTGTTTCTTGATCTGCCGGTTGGCGAGCAGATACCCCAGCCCGAAGCCGTCCACCCCGGCATTGTTGCTGATGGTGATGAGGCTCTTGACGTTCTTGCGCACCAGCGCCTGGATGAGGTTCTCCGGGATGCCGCACAGCCCGAAGCCGCCCACCATGATGCTGGCGCCGTCTTCGACGTCGAAGATGGCGGCATCCGCGTTGGCGACCACTTTGTTCATAAGGTTCTTGATTCTACTTTACTTCTTCTTCCGTGCCTCCGCGTCTCCGTGGTGAAATCGCCTTGCCTGGTCGAACTCCTCCCGCAGCTCCGCCGTCCTCAGGTTCTCCCGCAGGTGCGCCAGCTTCTGCTCCAGCTTCAGCAGCGCCGCCTCGATGTTTGAAGTGTTGGTGAGCGCAATATCGCGCCACATGGCGTAGGGACTCGCCGCCAGGCGCGTCATGTCGCTGAGCGCCTGCCCGCTGACGCTCTTAAGCTCGGCGTCGTCGCCGAACTCTTCCTCGATGGCCGCTGCCAGCGCCGTGGAGAGCATCTGCGGCAGGTGGCTCACCCAGGCGCAGAGGCGGTCGTGTCGCTCGGCGTCGAGCAAAACGCGCTTCGCGCCCACGCGCTCCACCAGTTTCAGAAACTCTCCGCTCAGCCCGTCTGCAATCTTCTGTCCCGACTGCGGCGTGAACAGCCACGGCGCGTCTTTGAAGAGATTCGCGTCAGCATGCTCGATGCCGCTGTCTTCCCTGCCCGCCATGGGATGTCCGCCAAGAAATCGCCGAGGCGCCGAGGCGCCGAAAACCGAGCGCGCGCGCGCCATGATCTCCACCTTGGTGCTGCCTACGTCGGTCATCAGCGCCTGCGGTTCGAGCCGCGGCCCGATGCGCTCGATGAGATCCACAATCTGGCCTACCGGAGTGGCCAGCACCACTACATCGCTTCCCGCGATCGCTTCGATCGGATCCGCGATGCCGGCGTCGATCGCCTTCATCTTATTCGCTCGCGCCAGCACCTCTTCCTTGTCGCAGCCCACCACCCGCACTTCGAAGCCGCGCTTCTTGAGAGCCAGCGCGAACGAGCCCCCAATCAGGCCGGTGCCGATGATGGTGAGCTGCTGAATCTTCATTTGCGCCGCCGGCGCTTCGGCTTGCGCCGTACCAGGATCTCTTTCCGCTGCAGACGCCGCATCACCCCGATGATCTCTTCAAAGACCCGCTTCAGCTCGTGGTCGGGGAAGGGCCCGCGGTTGGCCCGGCGGACGTTTGCGAAGACCGCCTGCTCGCGCTTGGGCTCATAGATGGGCATGGCGGTACGCGCCTTCAGGCGGCCGATCTCCTGCGCCGCCCGCGCCCGCTGGTTCAGCATCCGCACCAGCCTACGGTCGAGTTGGTCTAGCTTCCTGCGCCACGCCGCGATGTCCATTTCAGTGCTTGGCCCTCAATCGAGAGATGAATTCCCCAACCACCCTCGCTGCCTCACCCCTGCTGCTGCGCTCGACCAGCTCGACCAGCGCGCTGCCCACGACCACGGCGTCCGCGAACTTGCCGGTCTCGGCAAACTGCTCCGCCGTGGAAATGCCGAAGCCCACGGCGATGGGCAGCTTGGTGAACTTGCGCAGACGCCGCACCAGAGTGCGCGCGTCCGTGGAAAGTTGCTTGCGCGCTCCCGTCACCCCGGTGCGCGAAACCGCATACACGAATCCGATCGAAGCCGCCGCGATGCGCTTCAGGCGCGCGTCCGTCGAGGTCGGCGCCGCGAGAAACACCGTCGCCAGCTTGCGCTTCCGCATAGCACTCAAGTAATCGCCGGCTTCTTCCACCGTCAGGTCGGTGATGAGCGCGCCGTCCACGCCCGCCAGCGCGGCGGCCTCAGCGAAGTGTTCCAACCCCATCTGCAATACAGGGTTGAAGTAGGAAAAGATGATCAGCCCGGCGCGTGGCTTCGCGCGGCGCAGCTCCCGCGCCAAGCCGAGCACGTTCGCGAGGGTGGTCCCCCGTTTGAGCGCGCGCTCGCTCGCCCGCTGGATGACCGGTCCATCGGCGACGGGATCACTGAACGGCACGCCTAGCTCGACCGTCTCCGCCCCGGCCTCGATGGCCGCCAGCGCGATGTCGTGCGTGGCACCGAGGTCGGGATCGCCGCAGGTGAGATACGCGATCAGCGCGGGGCGGGACTGGAACTGGAGCGGCATTTCTCTGTGTCTCCGTGTTTCCGTGGTGAACTAAAGGTGCAGGCTTTCGCGCAGAATACCCATGTCCTTGTCGCCGCGACCGGAGACGTTCACCAGCACGACGTCTGTCTTCTTCATCTTCGGCGCCCGCTTCGCGCATTCCGCCACGGCGTGCGCGGATTCCAGCGCCGGAATGATGCCCTCGGTCTCCGAAAGCAGCTTGCACGCCGCCAGCGCCTCGACATCCGAGGCGGAGACGTACTCCGCCCGGCCGGAATCCTTCAACGCCGCGTGCTCCGGGCCGATGGCCGGGTAGTCGAGGCCCGCGGAGACCGAGTGCGTGGGCGCGATCTGACCGGCTGCATCCTGCAGCACGTAAGAAAATGTTCCTTGCAGGACGCCGGGCGCGCCGCCTGGAATAGCGACGCGCGCGGCGTGCTCGCCCAGCGCGGAGCCGCGTCCGCCGGCCTCCACTCCCACCAGCCGCACCTTCTTGTCGCCGAGGAAGGCGTGGAAGATTCCGATAGCGTTCGATCCGCCGCCCACGCACGCGATAATCATGCTGGGCAATCTTCCCGCGGCTTTCAGAATCTGCGCGCGCGCCTCCTTACCGATTACCGCCTGGAAGTCGCGCACCATCGTTGGGTACGGATGCGCGCCCAGCACGCTCCCCAGGAGGTAGTGCGTGGTGCGTACGTTGGTGACCCAGTCGCGCATGGCCTCGTTGATGGCGTCCTTGAGCGTGCGCGAGCCGGCTTCAACCGGCCGCACTTCGGCGCCCAGCAAGCGCATGCGGAAGACGTTCAGTTCCTGCCGCCGCATGTCTTCCGTTCCCATGTAGACGACGCACTCCAGGCCGAGCAGCGCGCAAACGGTCGCGGTGGCCACGCCGTGCTGGCCGGCGCCGGTCTCGGCGATGATGCGGCGCTTGCCCATGCGCACCGCCAGCAGCGCCTGTCCCAGGCAGTTGTTGATCTTGTGCGCGCCGGTGTGCAACAGGTCTTCGCGCTTCAGATAGATGCGGGCGCCGCCCAGCTTCGCCGTCAAACGCTGGGCGAAGGAAAGCGGTGTGGGACGCCCGGCGTAGTCGCGCAGCAGCCGGTCGAGTTCCTTTTGGAAGCGCCGGTCGCAGCGCGCTCGGGCGTATTCGCGCTCCAGTTCTTCGAGCGCCGCCACCAGCGTCTCGGGGACGTAGCGCCCGCCATAGGCGCCGAAGCGGCCCGGCCTGTGTGGCACAAGAGCCTGCCCTGAGCGGAGTCGAAGGGTCCTCGGCTGTGCGCCTTTCGCTCTTGATTTCCTTGGGCTCATCCGCGAAGTGTCTCCGCTGCGCGCACCGCTGCGACGAACGCCTTCACCTTCTCGTGATCCTTCTTCCCCGGCTCGCGTTCTACGCCGGAGACCACGTCCACGCCCCAGGGATGCAGTACGCGGATGGCCTCCTGAACATTCTCGGTCTGCAAGCCGCCGGCGACGATCACATCTACGGCGCCGCGAATCGCATCCACGAAGGGTGCGAGCTGCTTCCAATCCCAGGTCACGCCGCTGCCGCCACGCAGCGACGGGGTCATGGAGTCCACCAACAATGCCGTGCGAGAGTGAGCGCCCGTCTTGGGCCGCTTGACCCCGGTGCCGGCGCCCTCCAGCCCGGAGACGGCGACGATGATGCGCAGCCCGCGCTCCTCGGCCCAAGGGAGGATTGCTTCAGAGCGGGCCAGGTCTTGTTCGTCTCCGTGGAGTTGCAGCGCCGTCAATCCAACCTGTTCCACAATTTCGCGAATCCGCTCGGCCGGATGATTGACGAACACTCCCACCTTCTCCACCTGCGGCGACAGCTCACGCACGATCTTCGCCGCGGCCTCCGGCTGGATCTGCCGCGGGCTCTCGGCAAAGACGAACCCCACAGCGTCGGCCCCCGCCTCGACCGCCGCGCGCGCGTCCTCCAGATTGGTGGTGCCGCAAATCTTGACCCAGGTCATAGGTGTGCGGATGTCATCCTGAGCGAGACGCAAGTAAATGCGAAGCGCCGAGTCGAAGGACCTTTACTCCGTCTTCGTTCTCGCCCCGGCCAGTAGTTTCTTCAGCGCCTCGCCCGGCGATTCCGCCGTCATCAGCGATTCGCCGACGAGGAAGGCGTGGTAACCGGCGGCGCGCAGTTTCTGGATGTCCGCTGACGACTGAATCCCGCTCTCCGCCACCCGCAGCGCCGGCCCGCGGATGGCCGGCCCCAGGCGCAGCGCCGTCTCCAGATTGACCTGGAAGGTCTGCAGGTCGCGGCTGTTGACACCGATCATGTCACAGCCGGCGGCCGTGGCAACTTGCAGCTCGCGCTGATCGTGGACCTCGCACAGCACATCCAGATTCAGCTCGTGGCTCTTCGCGACCAGCGTGGCCAGTTGCCCAACCGGGAGCACCGAAGCGATCAGCACCACGGCATCGGCGTTGTGGGCCCGGGCCTCCAGGAGCTGGTACTCCTCCAGAATGAAGTCCTTGCGCAGGCACGGAAGCTGGCTGGCGGTCGAGGCCTCGGACAAGTTTCCCAGCGAGCCCTCGAAGAACTTCTCTTCGGTCACCACGGAGAGCGCCGCCGCGCCCGCCTGCTCCAGCTCCAGCGCCAAGCGGGCTACGGGAAAGTCGCCGCGCAGCACCCCCTTGGAAGGGGACGCTTTCTTCAGCTCGGCAATCACCGCTACGCCACCGCCCTCGGCCGCCCGCTCCAGCGCCCGCCGAAACCCCCGCGGGACGTGCTTCTCGGCCCGGAACTCGAGCTTGGCGCGGTCGGTTGTCTCGCGCCTGGCCGCCACCGCCTTTTGGGTGGCAAACAGGATTTCTTTCAAAGTGGGTGGCATGGTTGACAGTCTGGTCAGTATAATCCCGGAAAGGTTTTCCTTCCTCTCGCAGTTCTCGCCGTGTATCCGGGTTGACAGGGAGGAAGGAGTAGCCTAGTTTCGCTGACTCACGTTGGGGTGTGACTACTGGGTCAGCGGACCGCGGACCCCCCTTGCGCGGGAGCGCTTTCCAGAAATGATCGGCACCACGTTCGGCAACTATCGGGTCGAGGACAAGCTGGGCGAGGGCGGCATGGGCGTGGTGTACCGCGCCATCGACACCGAACTGGGCCGCGCCGTCGCCATCAAGACCCTGCTCACCGATCCCCACCTGGACCAGGAAGGCCTGGCGGCGCGCTTCCTGCGCGAAGCCAAGGCCGCCAGCCGCCTGCAGCATCCTTGCATCGTCACCATCCATCACTTCGGAGTGGAGGGCAACACCCGCTACATCGTGATGGAGTACGTGGAGGGCAAGACCCTCAAGAAGATCATCGGCAACGAGCCCATGCCCATCAACAGCCTGCTGGAAATCGCGATCCAGGTGGCGGACGGGCTGGCCATGGCGCACGAGAAGGGCGTGATCCACCGGGACATGAAGGCGGAGAACATCATGGTAACCCCGCGCGGCCAGGTGAAGATCCTGGACTTTGGCCTCGCCAAGCTCAAGGAGCCCGAGAGTTCGACATCCAGCGACGATGCGGAGACCGTGTACAAGACCCAGGAGGGCCTGGCCATCGGCACCGTCAGTCACATGTCGCCGGAGCAGGCTTTGGGGCGCGACGTCAGCGACCGCTCCGACGTGTTTTCCTTCGGCGTGGTGCTCTACGAGATGGCCACCGGCAAGATGCCCTTCAGCGGCTCCTCCGCGCAAGTGACGCTGGCCCGCATCCTGGACGCCGAGCCCCCGCCCGTCACCCGGCTCAACCCCGACCTGCCGCCCGAGCTCGACGTGCTCATCCGCCACTGCTTGAGCAAGAACAAGAACTACCGGCCCAGTGCCGACGAAATGGTGGCGCGGCTGAAGAACATCCAGGCTTCGCTTAGCGCCAACCAGATCGCCAGCCCCGAGCTCCGCGGCGCCGCGGGGAAGACGCCCGCGAGCGGGACCCGCATCTCCAGCGGCTCACGCTCCGCCCTGGCGGTGGTCGATTCCCTGCAGCATCCCGCATTCGCGGAGATGGCCGCCGGGGCCGCTCCCGAAAAGGAGGCGCCCGCTCCTCCGCCGCCCGGAGCTGCTCGCGTCTACTCCATGCTCAAGGCGACGCGCATCGTCGTGGCGCTGGCTACCCTGAGTCTGCCCTTGGCTTACTTTGCCTACCTCTTCATCAAAGCCGGCGTCATCCGGCCCACCGCGGTGGACGGCACCACGCTCATGGGGTTCATCAATGTGGTGGTGGTGCCGGTGCACGACCTGGTCACCAAGCTTGTGACCATCAACTTCATGGTCAACCAGTGGGACCTCTCGCTGATCGGACTGGGCATCCTGGCCTTCGTGGTGCGGTACTTCATCCTCATGCCCTTCGATTCCGCCGAACACTGGGCCAAGAAGCGCGCCGGCCTCACCAAACCCGGAAAATACTAACAACCAGCATTCAGGCGTCAGCCCTCAGCATTCAGCCAACCCAATTTCCCTCTGATCCCATCCACTTGCTGGAAGTGATCTGGTACCGAAGAAGGGACTCGTATCACACCACTTGCTGGAAGTGATTTGGTGCCGAAGAAGGGACTCGAACCCCCACACCCTTGCGGGTACATGGACCTGAACCATGCGCGTCTGCCAATTCCGCCACTTCGGCTTTAGGTAACCCAGGCAGGGACTACCTTCCCATTCTCACAAACACTCTGCGGACTGTCAACGCGCCGGCGGATCAGTAGAAGTCCGAGCAACTCAGATAGAAGCCGCAGGCGGGGCAAACCAGCTTGCAGTGGGACTCCTCGAGGCGCGCCGAACAGCGCGGGCACACCTGCATGGCGCTGACCGCCGGGGCAGCGGGCTGGGCAGGCGGTGCTTCCTGCTTCTGCTTCAGAGGCTTCACCCCAACCTCAGCTCATCCCACCCGGCTCGGACTGTGTGGCACAGAGCCTGCCCTGAGCGGAGTCGAAGGGCGTCTCGCCTGTGCGCTACGCCAGCTTGGCGTTCATGGTGATCTTGGCGTTGAGCAGGCGCGAGACCGGGCAGCCGGCCTTGGCGTTGTTGGCGGCCTGCTCGAACTTGGCGGCGTCGCCGCCGGGGATCTTGGCCACCACGTCCAGATGCACGGCGGTGATCGTGAAACCGGCCTCCAGCTTCTCCATGGTCAGCGTGGCGGAGGTCTCGATGCTCTCCGCGGTCATGCCCGCGTTGCCCAGTTGCCCCGAGAGGGCCATGGAGAAGCAGCCCGCGTGCGCCGCGGCGATCAGCTCCTCGGGATTTGTCCCCGGCGTCTCCTCGAAGCGAGTGCTAAAGGAATAGGGGGTGTTCTTGAGCACGCCGCTCGCGCTCGAAACCGTTCCCTTCCCGTCCTTGAGCCCGCCCTTCCACACTGCGCTCGCTTTGCGTTGCATCGCTGCTCTCCTGGCTCTGGATTCGCCGGTCCGCCCTCGAACCGGAGCCCATACGATATCATCCGCCGCGCCGCGCCGTTACCTCCAAGCGCGACAAACGGATCCGCCTGCGGCTGCGGGTGCAAGGCGAGGGGTGGAAAAAGAAATTGGCAGGCAACGTGAGCGGCCTGACATCGTTGTGCTTCAGCCACTCTAAGCGAGGGAAACGATAAAAACCTGCGCGCCGCTGCCCGCCAAACCAGAAGCTCGCCTGAGTCTAGGACGGATCCCGGGCGCTGGCAATCGCAATCTCCCGTCCGCCAGCGCTTCGCCGTTGAACCAAAGCGCGGCAACGGGTAGGCTATGCGCCTCTGCCCTGGGAACCGGGCAGCAATCCTGTGGGGAGGCACTCATGACCGCCAACGAGATCCGGCAGATGCGCGACAAGCAGGGCGTGATCCGCGAGCAGCAGATCTACTACTACCAGATGTGGGGGCTGATGGAGATCGCCGCCCTGCTCACCGAGATCCGCGACGATCTCCGTGGAAGCGCGGCCAAGACCTCTAACTCCGACAAGAAGGGCAAGTAGGCTCCGGATCGAACCCGGGGCGAGCGAAGCTGGCTCTCACCGCCGCGGCGCACACCATCGCGGCGCAATCCCGATCCGAATCCCATCCTTCGAAGCTAGCGGCTGGGAGGCTTCTGCTGCCAGGGCTCTTCGCTGGACTGGGCGGCGAACACCGCCATGCGCCACTCGCCCGCCTCCTGGCGCTGCCACACCACCAGATACCTTCCCTGATCGAGCTTCTTGGAGCCATCCTCTTGCTGCAGTTGGATGGAGTAGTGCCCCACGTCGTAGGCCAGGTTCCCAGCGCGCTGGATGAAGTCAATGCGCAGGGTGAAATCGGTCGCGCCCTGGCGCATGGGCTCGCGCAGGTACTCCCGGATGTCCTTCCGCCCGTGGATGGGGTTGGCGTGCGCGGGCAGGTAGAGGGCGTCCTGGGTGTAGAGGTCCACCACCTTGTCCAGCTGGCCGGAGTTCCACAGGTTGGTCCACTCCTCGCTCAGCCGGTAGATGACGACTTCCACATCCTCGTCGTT